>NZ_JBSFWK010000051.1:0-65223 GCF_053594815.1 Streptomyces sp. NPDC002577
GCTAGGCCCTGTCGTCAAATTCCCGCCTGCCTCGCGGTGTCTGGCACGCACGCTCGCCGCGTTGCCGAAACGCCCACGTGGCTCCGCCACGAGGGCGCTCCGGCGCCTTGCGATCGCACGCACCAGACGCCGCGAGGCCCGCCCTCCGGGCGGACGACGGGAATTTGACGACAGGGCCCAGGCCGACTGATCGGCTTGATGGCCGGCCCTGGGCGAAGTGGTTCCTTCCACTGCTCGCAGTTGGAGTCCCCGCCGAAAGCGAGGCGGCCGAGACGGTCGATCAGCTGACATGTTGACACCTTCGCTCCGTTCGCATGCGGTGCTGCTCGCGATGGTGGGTGGCTCGTGTCGTCGAGGTGGCGCGCTCAAGAACTGCGGGAACGGTGCTCGGTCCCCTTACTTTCAAGCACCGGGCTCGCCAGACGCAGGTACGAATTGTCGAAGCGCTTGCGTCTGCGGACAGTAATGATGGGGCGTCTGAACAGCAAGGCTCAAGGCTCTGCGCAGGAATATACATTTCTTTCACCTGCGGACATCACGGTCGAAGCGCTTCGACTAGCATCGGCCGCACCCGCCACCTGGCCTTCACGGAACCGCTACTGGCCCTGGTGGATGTGGCGGAAGGTGCCGGGGCAGATGCCGGGCGTGCGCGATCATGACCGGAATGGACGCTCGTTTCCTTGGTATCGCTGATCTGGTCGAGGCCCCGTCCGTGGCGGTCGTAGTCGACGTCATGCGTGCTTTCACCGTGGCTGCCTGGGCCTTTGCCCAGGAGGGGCGGAGAAGATCGTTCTTGCTGAGTCGCTGGACGAAGCCTTGGTGCTCAAGGCTCGCCACCCGGATTGGGTGGCGCTCAAAGACGGTCCGCCCGCGCCCGGGTTCGACACCGTCAACTCGCCGGGCCTGCTGCGGTCTATTGACGTTGGCGGACGGACCGTTGTGCAGAAAACCACGGCAGGGACGGTCGGCGCCCTTGCGGTCAAGGAGGCGTCGCTGGTGCTGTGCGCCAGCTTCGTGGTGGCGGAGGCGACGGCTCGGCTCTTGCGGACACGCAAGAGTGACAGTGTCACGTTCGTGGTCACTGGCGACGATGGACAGGCCGATGAAGATCTGGCGTGCGCTCAATACATCGCTCGGATGGCCGCCGAGGCCGGGGCTGGACCGCCGACACCCCGACCGCCCTTTGTTCCGGCCGACCACCTCCGAGGGATTCCGGGATGCCTGGAACCTCAACGAGCGGCTGTGGCAGTCGACCGTCGCGCGGGCGCGCCGGCTGTCCCCGGAGATGCTGCACGATTCGGTCGACGGCGAGTGGTCGTTCATCCAGACCCTGCGCCACCTCGCGTTCGCGATCGAGTCGTGGGTCGGCCGCTGCATTTTGGGCGATCCCAGCCCTTGGCACCCGCTGTCCCTGCCGTGGGGCCAGATGGGTCCCCGGCCGGGAGTGCCGCACTACCGTGACGCGCGCCCGTCGCTCGACGAGGCGCTCGCCTTGAAGCTGGAGGCGATGGCGATGATGCGGCGGGTGGCCGACGGCCTGAGTGACGAGCAACTCGACAGCCTGACGCAGCCGCTCGTGGGTCCCGGCTGGCCGGACGAGGGCGAGACCTTCCTCGTCCGCGAGTGCCTGCCGGTCGTCCTCAACGAGGAGTGGTGGCACCGCATGTTCGCCGAGCGTGACCTGACCGTACTCGAGAATCGAGACTGACCTCATGGAACTCTTCTTCGCCGGCCGGGTGATCGAATGGCGCGGGCCGTCGCCGTACTACTTCGTCCCCGTTCCGGATGAAGAGTCCGCCGACATCAGCGAGGTGGCCGCGATGGCCACGTACGGCTGGGGTGTGATCCCGGTCGAGGCACGGATCGGCGAGGTCGCCTTCACCACATCGCTCTTCCCCAAGGACGGCGGCTACCTGCTGCCGCTCAAGAACGCCGTACGCAAGCCGCAGGGCCTCTCGGCAGGGGACGACGTGACTGTGAAGATGACCGTCCGCCTGCAGCCCTAGGCGGTGAGCGCTGCCGGAGTCGACCCTCCTTGTTGGTCTCGGCGTCAGAACTTGCCCGACAGGGGCTGATCGAGGGCCTCCTGGACACACGTCCGGTCGTTCGGGCATCTGATCCGCCGACGGGGAGCTGATCGCCGAGGCGAGCGCCTCCCCCCGACGATACTGCGCGGGCGGTCTTCATCAAGTGTGCCCGAGCCACAGCGGCCGCGGAGTCACGTCTGGCAGGCCACTGGGCGCTCGCATGTTCAAGGTCGCTCCCGCAAGCGCAGGGTGGGAGACGCACGTCACATTCGTCCATGTCACATCGCTCCGAGCCGTTCCGTCATAGGTGTGTAGCCACCGACAACGGCAGAGGAGTCCACGATGGATGCCCGTTTGAACGTCTTCGGTAACCCGACCGCAGGCAAGTTCGTGAAGCACATCGTCTCGGCAGGCCAGGTCGTTTCCGACTCGACGCTGCCTCCCGCGACGCAGGAGCTGGTGAAAATCCGCGCGAGTCAGATCAACGGGTGCGGTTTCTGCACCGACATGCACACCAAGGACGCTGCCGCCGCCGGTGAGTCGTCGGTGCGCCTCAACCTGGTCGCGGTGTGGCGGGAGGCCACGGTCTTCACAGAGGCCGAGCGTGCTGCGCTGGAGCTGGCGGAGCAGGGCACTCGCATCGCGGATGCGGCCGGTGGGGTCACGGACGAGGCGTGGGCGAATGCCGCCAAGCACTACGACGAGGAGCAGCTCATCGCACTGGTGTCGTTGATCGCCCTCATCAACGCCTTCAACCGGATGAACGTCATCCTCCGGCAGCCTGCCGGCGACTACCAGCCCGGCCAGTTCGGATAGCGGGGAGTGCGTGGCCTGGAGGGCTGATGCTGTCCTGCACCAGCCCCAGCCCCAGCCCCGGGCTTGGGGCACCGTTCGCCGGGCCTGGGGCGATTCTCTGGCCACTGATCGTCCGGTTGGGCACAGGAGGATGCCTGCGAGGTGGAGTCCGGGTCGGCCGAGCAACCGCCCATTACCCGGAGTGGACGCGCAGCCGATCACTGCCGTCCGACCCCGCGACGTCACACGGACGTGCGGGGCCCGGCTGACGGCGGAACTTCCTGGCCCAGGTCGAGGTCACACCGGGGCGGAGCCGTTCCTCCGGCGCCGCATCATGAACACCGCGCCCGCGCCGGCCACCACGGCCAAGCCGCCGACTGCGGCGATCGCCGGGAGTGCGGAGGAAGAACCCGTCTCGGCGAGGTTCCCGGTGGCCGAAGGGCTCGACGTGCCGCCCTGCGACGTGCTGGCGCTCGGCGTCGGCTCCGCGCTGCCCGTGCCGGAACCGCCGCCCTGCTCGCCGGGGGCGAGCACGTCGAAATGGACCTCCGTTGTGGTGCCGTCGGTGCAGTTCTTCTCCGGCTCCACATAGGTGCCGCCGCCGGTGGCGTAGCTGTCGCCGGGTGTGGCGTCGGCGTCGATCTCCAGGCGGAATTTCAGGTCGGCGGACTCATTGGCGTCCAGGTTGGTGTAGCCGAAGATGATGCCGGTGTCGCGGTCCTGGTTTTTGCCCTCGTCCTTCAGGGTCAGCCATTTGCTGCTGCCGGCGTCCCAGTACTCGAGGTAGGCGTGGGCCCACAGGTCCGCGTTCTCACTGGCGTTGCCGTTGTTCACGCTGACCGACGCTTCGACCGCGCCGACGGGTGTGCTGCTGGTGTTGGCCACGTTCATGGTGAAGGTGTGCCAGCCGCTGCCGGCAGCGATCTTGCTGGGCAGTCCCTCGATCTTGAAGTGAACCTTGGAGGAGGGGCCGTTGTGGCACGGGGTCGGCGATGCGGTGGGCGAGGCGCTCGGCGAGCTCGGGGCGGACGTCGCGGCGGGGGACGACGGTATCGCGGAGCTCGAAGGGGCCGCGCTGGCGCTGGCTGCAGGGCTGGACGCAGACGCGGAGGGGGAGGCCGACGAACCGCCGTCGGCTCGGGCGGCGGTTGCCGTCAGGACCGCTGCCGGGACGAGAGCGGCGGTCGCGGCAGCAGCCGACAACGTACGACGTAGCTTCATGTGTGGTCCTTTTGGCGTAATCGGAGAAGAGTAGATGCATCTGTGTGACGTCAGTGACCGGGGCAGCGTTGTAGGCGGTACGGGGTGTTCGTTTCGCGTTCAACGGGAGTTCGAACAGCGCCCGCACGGCTCTCACACCGCCGTCCCCGTCCTGACCGCAATCACCGCCAGACGACTCAACCGCCTGCCGGAGAAGGCGATTTCGGCCATCTGCGCTGTGATCGGGCAAGCCGAGGACCGGTCCGCCCACCGCAAAGGCCGCAGCTGGAAGTGCAATCTGGTCGAGCGCCGCTTCAGCCGCCTCAAACGCTGTTCTCCACGCTCGGCCACGCCCAGCTGTCGGCTTCCTTCAGATCAGGATGATCGGGTTGCTGAGCGCCGCCATGTGACCCTCCGGGTCGCGGACCTCGATGCGGATGAACGCCGACTCCTCCGCGCTGGTGTGCCACTCGACTGTGCCTGATCCCGTATCGGGCAGTGATGCGCGGTACGCCTCTCCCCTCGGGGTGTGGAAGCTGACCCTGCCTGAGGGCACGCCATTTACGCCAACTCGCGCCACGGCTGGCTCAGCACCGGTCTTCAACCGCTCACCGATCCCGGCGCTGCCGTGGTCAGTGGAGACTGTGAACGACAGCTCGACGGCGGACGACCCGGCGATCCAGCTGCGGCCCGCGCGGATGCCGGCGAGGATCGCGTCGGCACTCAGCTCGTCGGCCAGCACGACGGTGTGCGGAATGCCGATCTGGCCCTCCAGATGGGTGTCGCTGTTACCCATCGCCGGCCGCCATCGCCCCTGGTGGACATCCGCGGCCAGGCTGCGCCTCCAGTCGGCCAGGGCCGCCTCGTTGTCCGCCTGCCACGGTACGTCCGAACTCCACTGCCCGTTCCACACCTCGACCACGTCGAAGCCTTGATACGGGTACATGAAGGTGCCCGACGGATAGGGCGCGTGGGGGTGGGCCGCTACGCAGAGCCCTCCGGCTCGGTGGATCTCGTCCAGATGCCGGTCGAGCACGTTGTCCCGTACTCCATAGCGCCAGTCGACGACCTGTCCCGGGAGGACCCCCAGCGCGAGCCAGTGTCCGGTCCGGCTTGTGACCTCTTGGCCAAGGATCACCAGCAGATCGTCGTCGGCGTGCCGGCTCCAGGCGCCATGCGTGGCGGCGGTGTTGTGCTCGGTGGTCGCGAGGAAATCGAGCCCTACCGCACGGGCACCCGCCGCAAGCTGATCCGGTGTCAGCTCGCCGCCGTTCGAGGACGCCGAATGCACGTGGCAGTCACCCCGGTACCAGCCACGCCCTCGATCGGCGACCCGCGTCGGCGGAAACCCCGATAGCGGCGGACGCCTTCCCGCTTCGTCGCCCGTAGTCATCCCAGCAGCGTAGAGGGCGAGGCTTCTCCGCTCGGCCGTGCGAGCCAGATCCGGTCATTCCTCGGTGGTGGCGTGCTGGCTGCGCGGGGTCGCACCCTGTGGAGCTGCCTCAAAAGGAGGCGACTGCGGCGCCTGGGATGCCAGCTTCAGCAGCTCGTCCACGGTCCACTGGTCGTACGCGTGGTTGCCGTACTTCGCGGCCAGGACGGTGCCGTCGGGGGCGAGGAGGAAGTCCGCGGGGAGGCCGAGGCGGCCGTGCGGCTGACGCCGGGACGGGAGGCTTTCGCGTCCGCGCACCAGCATCGCCGTACTGCGCAGAAGTGCCCGCAGCACGTGGAGCCACACTCGGGGATCCAGCAGGGCTCGGGGCGCCGACTCGACGCCGAATTCGGCGTACAGGCGCTTGCCGGGATCGGCGACAAGGGCGAACGGGAGCGTGTCGGCATACTGCCGCAGTTCGCCGGCGGGGGAGTGGAAGACGGCGACTTCGCGGATGCCCGCGGCCTCGATCTCCGGATGACGGACCGTCATGGATCGCAGGTGCAGATTGCAGACGGGGCATCCCGCGAACCGGCGGAACTGCACATGGGTGAGGCG
Organism: Streptomyces sp. NPDC002577; assembly: GCF_053594815.1. Classification (NCBI taxonomy): domain Bacteria; kingdom Bacillati; phylum Actinomycetota; class Actinomycetes; order Kitasatosporales; family Streptomycetaceae; genus Streptomyces; species Streptomyces sp. NPDC002577. Next base: position 6,013 of record NZ_JBSFWK010000051.1, read on the forward strand.
TCCGTCGGGTGCGGGGAGGGCGAGCGGGGGTCCGGTGACGGGGCTCAGCTCGCGTGTGGTGACTCGGTCGCCGGGACGCAGGATTGTGCGTTCCCAGGTGGTGCGGGAGTTGGACATATGGTTCCCCCTCGGTAGGCGTATGCCGTACACCTACGAGGGTAGGCGTATGCCCTACGCTGTCAACCCTCATGCCACGACCTCGTTCCCTCGCTTCCGGGCAGATCGCCGCCGCCGCGCTGTCGGTCATCGACCGCGACGGGCTCGCCGGGCTGTCGATGCGCGTGGTCGCCAAGGAACTCGGGTTGAGCACGATGGCGCTCTACCGGTACGTGAACGACCGCGAGGAACTCGAACGGCTCGTCGTCGAGCTGGTGCTCGGCGCCGTCGACACCGAGCCGCCGCCTCCGGGCGCGTCATGGCGCGAGCGCATCGAGATCTTGGTGCGGCGTCTGCGTGACACGGTGGGCGCCCATCCGTCGGTCGTCCCGCTGACGCTCACCCACCGGCACCGGTCACCCGGCGTGCTGCGCTGGTCTGAGGCGGTGCTCGCCATCCTCACCGAGGCGGGCTTCGAAGGCGAGCAGCGGGTCATCGCACTGCGCACTCTTCTCGGTTATGTCATCGGGGCGATCCAGCTGGAACACCTTGGGCCCCTGTCCGGCGAGGGCACACTCGCCGTCTCCGCCCTGCCGCCGGACGAGTTCCCGTACATGACCGAGACCGCGCGGCATGCGCGGAACGTCAGCGCCGACCAGGAGTTCCTCGGGGGGCTCGCCGTGCTGCTGCGCGGCCTGCAGCCGTGACTTGCGGGGTAATAGGGGTGCTGTCGCCGGTTGGGCATGAGGCTGCCTGAGAGCTGCTCACACAGTGCGGTTCGGCGGTGTTCGCCCCTCGAGCGACTCTGCTGGGGTGCCGTGCGGCCTCGACATCGCCATCGGGGCTGCCCGTCCAGGGTCAGTTGAGCTCGGTCTTGCCGGGAAGCGGTTCGTGAGATGAGACCACCTTGACAGGTTTCTATTTTCTAGATCCTATAGGAAATAGAGAAAGGGAGCCGATGACGACTCACACCGCAGACACCTGGCCGATCGCCGCAGCCCTCCTGCAGTTCCCGAACGTTGGGCCCGATGGTGTCTCCACCCAGGATCAAACCGCCCAGCAGTGGGCCGAAACCTTGCAGGAGGTCGTGGACGCAGGGTTCACCGAGGTCGATCTGACCGACGGCTGGCTGCGCCCCGGCGACCTCGCCCCCGCCCGCCTCGAGGAGCTGCGGGACACGCTGGCCAAGGTCGGCCTCACCGCCCCGGCCATCTCAGCGATCCGCCGCAGCGTCATCGACCCCGTCGACGGCGACGCCAACCTCGCCTACTCGCACCGCACCATCGAGGCAGCCGCCGCTCTCGGTGTCCCGCTCGTCTCGGTCGGCCTGCATCGCCCGCTCACCCCCGAGCAGCAGGCCGTGCTCTGGTTCTGGACGGTGCCGGGCCCCAAGGACCCGGTCGGCGATCGCGATACCTGGAACAAGGCCGTCACCCGCCTGCGCGAACTCGCCGACCACGCCGCCTCGGTGGGCGTGGAGCTGTCCCTGGAGATGTACGAGGACACCTACCTCGGCACCGCCGACTCCGCCGTCGCCCTGCTCACCGACATCGACCGCGACAACGTCGGCCTCAATCCGGATCTCGGCAACCTCATCCGGATGCAACGCCCCATCGAGTCCTGGGAGTCGATGGTCACCAAGACGCTGCCGCACGCCAACTACTGGCATGTGAAGAGCTACTACCGCGTCGAGGACCCCGCCACGGGAACCGTTCTGACCTCCCCGGCCCCCATGGAGTCCGGCTTCGTCAGTTACCGCCAGGCCGTCCGCATCGCCCTTGCACACGGCTACACCGGCGCGTTCTGCGTCGAGCACTACGGTGGCGACGGCCTGAGCGTGGCTGCCTCCAACCGCGAGTACCTCAGGCGCATCCTGCCGCGCCGCAACGGGGGCTGAGCAGCGCTCTGCGCCGCAACGATGCAAGTAGGGGGGCGGCACGGTGATGCAGCCCGGCGCCGTACTGCCCTTACCCCACAAGTGCCCTCGGTGGGCGACGAAACCTCGCACCCGTGCCCGCACCCGTCAGTACTTCTCCGAGAAGGAGCTCACCCGCCATGACCCGGCTCTTCGACGATCCCGACCGCTTCAGCGAGGACCAGCTGCGAGGCTTCGCCGCGGCCTATCCTGAGCACGTCACCGTGGTGCCCGGCGGTGTCGTCCGCACCCGGCCGCAGGGCGCGGGCCGGGTCGCCGTCATCATCGGCGGCGGTTCTGGGCACTACCCCGCATTCAGCGGACTGGTGGGGGAGGGGCTCGCGGCGGGCGCCGTGGTCGGCAACATCTTCACCTCGCCCTCCGCCCGGCAGGCCGAATCCGTGGCGCGGGCCGCCGACACCGGCGGCGGAGTCCTCTTCTCCTTCGGCAACTACGCGGGCGACCGCATGAACTTCGGCATGGCCCAGGCCCGGCTGCGCCACGCCGGCATCGACACCCGCACCGTCCTGGTCACCGACGACGTGGCCAGCGCTCCCGCCGAGCAGCGCCACGAACGCCGGGGCATCGCAGGCGACTTCACCGTCTTCAAGGTCGCCGGCGCGGCCGCCGAGGAAGGCCACGACCTGGACGACGTCGAAGCCGCGGCCCGTCACGCCAACGACCGTACGTACTCCTTCGGCATCGCCTTCGACGGCTGCACCATGCCCGGTGCCGACACTCCGCTGTTCACGGTCGCCGAGGGGAAGATGGCCATCGGCCTCGGCATCCACGGCGAACCCGGCGTGCACGACGCCGACATGGCCGACGCCCCGGCGATCGCCCGCATCCTCGTCGAGCGGCTCCTCGCCGAGCGCCCGGAAGGGGCGGGAACGCGCGTCGCAGCGATCCTCAACGGACTGGGCGCCACCAAGTACGAGGAACTGTTCCTGCTGTGGGGCCACGTCGCCGACCGGCTGGCCGATGCCGGGCTCACCGTGGTGCGGCCCGAGGTCGGCGAGCTCGTCACCAGCCTCGACATGGCCGCCTGCTCCCTCACTCTGATGTGGCTCGATGAAGACCTGGAGCGTTGGTGGTGCGCGGCCGCCGACACCCCGGGCTTCAGCCGGCTGCCGCTGCCTCTGCCGAAGGCCTCGGACCGGCGTTGTGCCGTGCCTGAAGCGACGCCCAAGGCCCTGATCACCCAGGGGGACGCCGCCTCGCGCGCGGCCGCGGCCGACACCCTCGCCGTCCTGCACGCGTTGCGCGCCGCGCTGCACGAGGCCGCCACGGAGCTCGGCCGCATCGACGCGGTCGCCGGCGACGGCGACCACGGGCGCGGCATGACCAAGGGCATCGACGCGGCCGCACGGGCTGCCGAGGAAGCCCACTCGCGTCAGGCGGGTGCCCGTTCGCTTCTGAGCGCCGCCGCCGACGCCTGGGCCGACGAGGCCGGCGGCACCTCCGGAGTGCTGTGGGGCGTCGCCCTGCGCGCCTTGGCACAGGAGCTCGGCGACACGGGCCGGGCCGACGGCGTACGCGCCGCCGCGGGTGCCCGCGCCGCTCTCGATGCCGTCACCTCGCTCGGCGGCGCGAAGCCCGGCGACAAGACCCTTGTCGACGCCCTCGCCCCCCTCGTCGACACCTTCACCGCAGGCGTCGCGCGCGGCGAGAACCCACGCTCCGCCTTGGCGGAGGCCGCGTCCGTGGCCACCGAGGCCGCCGCCGCCACCGCCGCGCTCACCCCGCGCATGGGCCGCGCGCGCCCGCTGGCCGAACGCAGCCTCGGCACCCCCGACGCCGGAGCCCTCTCCCTGGCCCTGTGCGCCCGCACGGTCGCGGCTCTGCTCGGCAACGGCGACGGCAACGGCTGAACTGCGGCTATGGCGTGCACGGCCTGAACGACCTCGACCACCACCCCATCACCCTCCCGGGAAACCCGATATGACGCATAACCAGCACGACCAGCACGACCAGCCCCTCGCCCCGCTCCGCATCGTCATCGGCTGCGACGACGCCGGATACGCGTACAAGGAAGCCCTCAAGGCCGATCTGGAAGCCGATCCGCGCGTCGCCTCCGTCATCGACGTCGGTGTCGCAGCGGACGAGCACACCGCCTACCCGCACATCGGGGTGGCCGCGGCTCGTGTGGTCGCCGAGGGGGAGGCCGACCGGGCTCTGCTGCTGTGCGGCACCGGGCTCGGCGTCGCGATCAGTGCCAACAAGGTGCGTGGCATCCGTGCCGTCACGGCCCACGACAGCTTCTCCGTCGAGCGTGCGGTGCTGAGCAACAACGCCCAGGTCCTCACCATGGGCCAGCGCGTCATCGGCCTCGAACTCGCCCGCCGGCTGGTGCGTGAGTGGCTCGGTTACCGCTTCGACGAGTCCTCGCCCTCGGGTGAGAAGGTCGCCGCCCTCGACGCATACGACACGGCTGCGGCCGCCGACGGCGAAGGCGAGCCCGCCGCCGGCTGCTGAAACTCCCTCGACGCCGCTCGCCCCGTCGAGTCGAAACACCCCTTACCACGACTTACAACGACGTAAGGATGCACCCGCATTGTCTCCGCTCGTTCTGCCCCGGGCCGACATCCTGGCTGCGGCGACCGCGCCCTGGACCGGGCACGACACCCGGCTCATCGTCATGGTCGCTCTCGCCATCGGCGTGATCATCTCGCTGATCGCGATCCTCGACTTCCATCCGTTCGTCGCCCTCATCGGCGGTTCCGTCGTCCTCGGCATAGGCTCGGGCACCGAACTGTCCAAGGTCGTCGACTCGTTCAGCACCGGAATGGGCTCCACGCTCGGTTCCACCGGCGCTCTGATCGCGCTCGGCGCGATCCTCGGCAAGCTCCTCGCCGATTCGGGAGGCGTCGACCGTATCGTCGACACGATCGGCTCCCGCTCGGGACCGCGTCTGCTGCCGTGGTCGATGGCGCTGATCGCCGCGGTCATCGGCCTGCCGATGTTCTTCGAGGTGGGGCTCGTCCTGCTGGTGCCGATCATCGTGGTCATGGCCAAACGGACGAACACGCCACTGGTTCTGCTCGCCGTGCCGGCCCTCGCGGGCCTGGGCACCATGCACGCGTTCGTGCCGCCGCACCCCGGCCCGCTGGTCGCCGTCAGCGCGCTCAACGCCGACGTCGGCACCACGCTCGGTCTGGGCCTGCTCGCGGCGATACCCACGGTGATCATCGCTGGCCCGCTGTACGGCAGGTTCATCGCGCGCCATGTCCGCAGCGAGGCCCCGGACGAGCTCGTGGCCTCCCTCGTCAAGGAGGCCGAGCAGGCGCGGGAGGCGGGTGCTGCCCGTCGCGTGCCGGGCTTCGCCGCTTCCGTCGGCGCGGTCGCTCTGCCCGTCGTACTGATGCTCGCCAAGTCGATCGTCGACATCGCCTTCCCCGGTGACGCCTGGTACAACCACCTGTTGGACTTCCTCGGCACCCCGCTCGTCGCGATGTTCATCGCCGTGCTCGTCGCCATGGTCGTCTTCGGTTTCCGGCTCGGCCGGAACCGCGCCGAGGTGCGCACCATCGTGTCCGCGGGCCTGCCCGCCGTCGCCGGAATCCTGCTCATCGTCGGTGCGGGCGGCGGCTTCAAGCAGCTCATCGTGGACACCGGCGTCGCCGACGCCATCGGCAAGTTCGCCGCGGAGGCGAACATACCGCTGCTCGTCCTCGGCTGGCTGCTCGCCGTCCTGATCCGGCTGGCCACCGGCTCGGCCACCGTCGCCACCACCGCAGCGGCAGGCATCATGGCTCCGATGGTGGCGGGCACCCCACCGGTGGAGGCCTCCCTGATCGCGCTCGCCGTGGGTGCGGGATCGCTCTTCTTCTCGCACGTCAACGACGCCGGCTTCTGGCTGGCGAAGGAATACTTCGGGATGAGCGTCTCCCAGAACATCAAGACCTGGTCGGTCCTCTCCACGATCGTCGCCGTTATGGGCCTGGCCATGTCCCTGCTCATGTACGCGGTCTTCGTCTGACGTCCGTCATGCCCGCGACGTCCGCGTCCCGGACACCTGTGACGTCCGCGACACCTGCGATGTCCGCGACACCTGCGATGTCCGCGACACCTGCGATGTCCGCGTCCGCAATGCCTGCCGCCCGCGCGCGTTCCCGTTGGCGTACGACAGCTCGTACGCCAACGGGCCCGGCCCGGCCGCCCTGCGGACCCGTAAGAGAATCAGTCCACGCGGCCCCCACGGCCGCGTTCCGCAAGAAAGAAGCATCCGATGCCCGCTGAGACCTCCACCTCCGCCCCCACCACCGCCGTCCTCGGCCTCGGCGCCATGGGTCTGCCCATGGCCACCCGCCTCGCCGGTGTCTTCACGGTCCAGGCCTTCGACGTCTTCGAGGAGCGCCGTGCCCTCGCCGCGCAGGCCGGTGCCACGCCCGCTGCCACTCCGGCCGAGGCCGCGCAGGGTGCCGATGTGGTCGTCATCGCCGTACGCGACCAGGAGCAGCTGGAGTCCTGCCTCTTCGGCGGCGGCGTCGTCGAGCACGGCGCCGCCGAGTCGCTGCGCGAGGGTGCGGTCGTCGTGGTCACCTCGACCGTAGGCGTCGACGGCGTCCAGGACGTCGCGGCGCGCCTCGCCGAGCAGGGTGTACGGCTGGTCGACGCCCCCGTCAGCGGCGGCGCCGTACGCGCCGGGACCGGCGATCTGCTGATCATGATCGGCGCGGACGACGCGGCTCTCGCCGCCGCCCGGCCGGTCCTCGACCGGCTCGCCTCCACGCTGCACGTCGTCGGACCGCGCATCGGCGACGGCCAGATCATGAAGACCGTCAACCAACTCCTGTGCGGTATCCACACCGCGGCAGCCGCCGAGTCCCTGGCGCTCGCCCGCGCCCTCGGCATCGACCTGGACCGTGCCGTCGACGTCCTGGGCCAGGGCGCTGCCGCCTCCTTCATGCTGGCCGACCGTGGTCCGCGCATGGTCCAGCAGTACGAGGTGCAGGAGGACGGCACCGGCGGACCCGAGCTGCGCTCCCGTCTGGACATCATCCGCAAGGACATGAACATCGTGGTGTCCCTCGCCAAGAAGGCCGGCGTCGCGACCTCCGTTGCCGCCGCGGCCGACCAGCTCTACCAGCTCGCCATCAGCCAGGGCCTGGCCGCCGAGGACGACTCGGCGCTGATCACACTGCTCTCTCCGCGTACCGCGCGCTGAACGCGGCCCGATTGCGGGAGGGAGATCCGCTCCGACTAGGCTGAAGGCCGGTCCGTCGGAAGCGTCCGGCACGTCACAGGGAGAGTCAACGATGGGACCAGTCGGCAGGCAGGTGCGTCCGGCCGGGCTCGGTAGGACCGTCCTCATGGACGAGGCGTACGACGCGTTGCTCGCCCTGATCCTCGACGAGGGCCTGGAACCGGGCACGCCCCTGCGTATCGACACCATCGCCAAGGACTGGGGCGTCTCGCCGACGCCGCTGCGCGAGGCCCTCGCCAAGCTGGAGAACACCGGCCTGGTCGTCCGCGTCCCGCACCGCGGCTACACAGTCGCCCCGCTTCTGGACGACGGCGGGTTCCGTGAACTCATGGACGCCCGTTTGCTGATCGAGCCGTACAGCGCCCGCCGGGCCTGCGAGCAGGACGCGGCGGGCACTGCCCGCGCACTGGCCGAGAGCCACCGGCTGATGGAAGCGGCGGCTGTGCAGCACGTGGCCGACGACTTCCGCGCCTACCTCCAGGCCGACTCCGACTTCCACGCCACGATCGCCCGCGCCGCCGGCAACCGCTTCCTCTCGGCGGCGATCGACCCACTGGGCGCGCACATCCAGCGCTTCCGCCGTTTCACCGGCGGCCGCGTCACCGACGCGCAGGAGGCGCTCGCCGAACACGCCGCCGTGCTGGGCGCGTTCGACGCGGGGGATGCGGAGCGCTGCGAGGCGGCCATGCGCGCGCATCTGGAGGGCGTGGCGCACCGGGCGTTCGGCCACTGACACCGCCGCTCTCCGCGGCTGTATCTCTCTGCGTTCCTGAGACCTGAAGCGGCTGCGCACTGTCCTCGACAGGCCTGCAGCCGCTCTTCAGCGTGCCCAGAATTCTTGCTTCCAGATCGCTGTAGATAGTGCTCAGAACCCTCTTGGCCTGACCCTTTCCTTCCATGCAGGCTGCACACACCTTTTTGTCAACGCTATGAACTTATCTGGCCGGGCCCCGACTCCCCACACGGCGCCCAGGTTGACAGGCCGGAAGCAGGAGCCCCCATGACCCCCTGGAACGGCACTTCGCTCCCCGCCGACGAGCGGGTCGAGGCCCTCATGGCCGAGATGACCCAAGCCGAGAAGACCGCCCAACTGGGCAGCTACTGGGCCAAAGCCAACGTCGGCAGCGGCGACGCCCGGGTCGCCCCCATCGAGGAGGCCCTCGTCGCCCGCCAGGGCGAGTCCGCGGCCCTCGCACACGGCATCGGCCACCTCACCCGCCCCGTTCTTCGGGCGCCTCAGCGACCGCACCACCAGCCGTTTCGGCCGCCGCAGGCCACGGCTCGCCCTCGGCATGCTGGGCCTGCTTCTCGGCCTGCTGATCATTGCCACGGCGAACAGCGTCGCCGTCGTCACCATCGGCTTCGTCATCGCCTCCGCGTCCGCCAACGCAGCACTCGCCGCCTTCGTCGCGGCCGTCGCCGACAACGTCCCCGAGCACAAGCGCGGCAAGATCAGCGGCCTGCTCGGCATCATGCAGAACCTGGCCCCCACACCACGGGCACCCGGATCGTCACCCCGCCGTCCGGCTCCGGAAACGCACCGCGAGGTCGCCCACCTCGCCGCGAGCGCTGACGCTCCCGTCGACGGGCGAACTGCTGCCAAGAGATACGGGTCATGGGCCGGCCTGTCCTGTGACGGGGTGGGCCGCTCACTTGCTGAGCTGCTCGAACTCGCTCGGTCCATGCAGTCCCGAACTGTGTCAGTGGCATGAGGGAGGATCTTCGGCATGACTGCAACCGCTACCGACTACACATGGTTCGAAGAGAGCTTCCCGGAGCTCGCGGAGGCGTACTGCTTCACACTGGTGGACCAGCTGACGCCTTCGGACTTGCTGCACCGCCTCGACGGCCGGGCGGAGTCCTCACTGACCGGCACGGACACGGTCGTCGACGCAGCCTTCGACCTTTCCCACCGATCGGACGGCACGCGGCAGCTGATCGCCATGACCACCATCGGGTCATGGACCCTGCTCATCGAACCGAACGGCTACCTCGGCGTCACCGAGGACAGGGCGTTTCCCGCCTCCACAGGAACCTGCTGGGTCTCGCACTTCGTCAACATCAACGGACTCGACTCGTTCCTCTGGGCCGAAGACACCGTGAAGCGTCTCTGGTTCGAGCCCATGTTCCCCGACGACCGCTGGGGCACCACTCCCGACGAACTCCTGGACGTGATGCACCGCATAGGCTTCCACTTCGGGGAGGAAGCCCCGGAAACCGATCTGTCCGCACCGGCCGCCTTCGCTCTCGCCGAGCACCTGACCGGCGTCGCCATCACACCGGAACTCCTGCTGGACACCACGTTCACCTGCGGCAGCGTCGAGGTCCGGTGATGGCGATTGATGGCGCACCCTCTCCGCGACGATCCGCAGCCCGATGCCCCGACGCCGTTCACTAGGCTCAGCCCATGACCAGTGATCTCGGATTCGCCTGCTCGTGCTGCGGCGAGCACCACGCAGAGCCGGCGATGAGCTACTCGACAACGGCCCCCTATTTCTGGGACCCGACCTTCGCTGATGCCCCCGACTGCTTGCTCTCCTCAGATCATTGCGTCATCAAAGCGCAGCACTACTTCGTCAAGGGCCTGATCGAGATACCGGTCATCGACAGCGACGACGTCTTCTCCTGGGGTGTCTGGGTCTCTCTGAGCCAGGACAACTTCGCGCGAGCCGTCGACCTGTGGGACACGCCGGGCCGCGAATCGGAGGGTCCGTACTTCGGTTGGCTGACCACCGAGTTGCCCTGTTACTCGCCCAGCACTCTGAACCTGAAGACCAACGTCCACACCAGGCCCGTGGGCCAGCGCCCCTTTGTCGAACTCGAACCCACAGACCATCCCCTCGCTGTCGAGCAGCGGACTGGCATCACTCTGGATCGCGTGCGCGAAATCGCCGAGGCTGTTCTGCACCCCACCAGCGGCGACTCCTGACGAACACAGGAGGGGAAGGCGCATGAAGCAGATCTCGGACAGGCGCAGGTCGTCGCCCGGGACGGCAAGGGCGGTCAGTGGTCGGGCCTTCGGCCGTGCCCCATGGCGGTTTCCCGTCGGACCCTCGGCTGGTGCGACAGCGCTGGACGCTCACTTCCGCCGGCTCGGCCGACGACGCCTCGGTGGGTCGGCCGCGGGCACGATGCCGCTGTGGCTCAGTCGTCCTGTTTCCAGGAGGCGATGGGCTTGCCGTTTACGCATCGCACCCTGAGCTCGACTTTGCTCGCGGCTGCCTCGAAGGTCACTTCGGCGTGCTCGTCCGGCCCTCGATCGGCGCGCTTCACACCGTAGCCCTGCGCGGGGGCCATGGACACCAGCGTCGCCACCGGGCCACTGCACTCGGCGACGACCGTCCCGCCAGGGGTCTGGATCACTTTTCTGGCCGCCCTGGAGGACGGCGTGGATGAGGGGCCGTCGGACGGTGTGACCGCCGGCGTGGTCGTGGGTGACCCCGTGCTCGGATCGGCCGCGGGCGACGCCGTCGCCGATGCGAGTTGCTGCTCGACCTGCTGCGGGGTGAGCACGTCCCCGTCGGCGGAGGTGGTGATCCCGTCGCCGATGACATGGACGGCGGCCAGGCCGGTGAGTGTGGCGGCCGCCGCGGCGGCCAGCCAGCCGACGACGGCAATGAGCGGACGGGGACGCATGCGCACGACTATGCCTCGTTCGTCGTTAACACGAGCACCAGGGACTCCTAAGGGAGGGTTAACGGGGTTGGGATCCACGGCAGTTCGGCTAGCGTGCAGGGTGTGGCACGCCTGCTGCTCATCGAAGACGACCCGGCGATACGTACGCCGCTGATCCGTGCCCTGCGTGAGCACGGCCATGCGGTTGCGTCCGCACAGACCGCCATGGGGGGCATGCAGTCCGTCCTGGAGGAGCGTCCGGATCTCGTGGTCCTCGACCTCGGCCTGCCGGATCTGGACGGCATCGAATTGCTGCGCATGCTGCGTGCGGTCAGCGCGGTGTCCGTGATCATCGCGACGGCACGGGATGACGAGGCTGAGATCGTCAGGGGACTCGACGCCGGCGCCGACGACTACGTGGTGAAGCCGTTCACCGCCGCCCAGTTGGAGGCGCGGGTCCGGGCCGTGCTGCGGCGGGGTGCCGGCAGGCAGCGCGGCACGGCGGAGGTGGTCGTCGTCGGTGACCTCCGCATCGACCCGGGCGCCCGCGAGGCGAGCCTGGCCGACGTCACGCTCGACCTCACTCCGCGCGAGTTCGATCTGCTGCACCATCTCGCGAGTCGCGCCGGGCAGGTCGTCACCAAACGCGAACTGCTCACCGAGGTCTGGCGGGTGCCCTACGGCGGCGCTGACAAGACCGTGGACGTGCACTTGTCGTGGCTTCGCCGGAAGCTCGGAGAGACTGCGCAGGAGCCTCGCTACCTGCACACCGTACGGGGCGTCGGAGTCCGGCTGAGCGCGCCCGCGGACCGGCGATGAGACGCCGGCTGTCTCTGCTGGTCGCGGTCACCATGTGTCTGGCTCTCATCGCCTTCCTGGTGCCGCTGGCACTGCTGCTGCGCACGGTGGCGCAGGACCGCGCCGTCGTGGCCGCCAGTGCAGACGCCCAGAGTCTCATCTCGCTGGTGGGGACCGCCGACCGTGAGACCCTGCGGGACAGCGTCGAGCAGGTGGCCGCCACGTCCCGCGGCCCGATCACGGTATTCCTCCCTGACGGGTCCGTGCTGGGCACGCGCGCGCCGAGGACCACCGCCGTGCAGCTCGCGGCCAGCGCAGGAGTGAGCCGGAGCGTGGAACGGCCGGACGGTCGCGAAATCGTGGTCGCCGTACTGGGACGGCCCGACGGCACCGCCGTGATCCGCGCCTTCGTGCCCGCCGAGGAAATGACCCGCGGGGTCGATCGAGCCTGGCTGGTACTCGCCGGCCTCGGTGTCGCGCTGCTGATACTGGGCCTGCTCGTCGCCGACCGGCTCGGCCGCTCCCTGGTGGCCCCCATCGCGGAGCTTTCCGCGGTGTCCCACCGACTGGCACGGGCAGAACTGACCGCCCGTGCCCACCCTGTCGGCCCGCCGGAGGTACGTGAGGTCGCCGGGGCGCTCAACCACCTCGCCGCACGGATCCAGGAGCTGCTCCGGGAGGAGCGTGAGCAGGTCGCCGACCTGTCCCACCGGCTGCGCACTCCGCTGACCTCGCTCCGGCTGGAGGCCGAGTCGGTGTCCGACCCCGACGACGCGGCCCGTGTCGCCCGCCGCGTGGACGACCTCGAGCGAGCCGTCACCGGGCTCATCAGCCAGGCCCGGCGGCGGAGTGCCGCCCACACCGACGGGACCTGCGATGCGACCACCGTCGTTCGCGAGCGGGTGGCGTTCTGGACGGTGCTCGCTGAGGACACCGCACGGGCGGTCACCCTGGACGGGGCAGGCAGCGGCGGCGCTGCGGATCGTCCGCTGCCCGTCGCCCTCCCCGCGGACGAACTCGCCGCCGCCCTGGACGCCTTGCTGGGCAACGTGTTCGCCCACACTCCCGATGGCACCCCGTTCTCCGTCACCCTCGCCCCCAGGCCGGGCGGCGGAGCCCTGCTGACGGTGGCCGACGACGGCCCGGGCCTGTCCACCGATCAGATTCGGCGTGGCGTCAGCGGTGGCGGGTCCACCGGCCTCGGACTGGACATCGCACGCCGCGTCGCCCAAAGCAGTGGCGGGCGGCTGGACCTGGGAGCCGGCCCGTCCGGCGGGGCGCGGGTGACGCTGGAACTGGGCTCGCCCTCATCCGTACGAGTGTGAGGGAACCGCCTTATCCGGCTGTTAGCACTCGCGCAGCGCGGCGCTATCCCGGCCCGGGCGAACCTCGGAACACCGAGCGACATCCCGGAGGTTCACCATGAAACGCATATCCCTGATGCTGGTCACAGCGGTTGCGGTCACCGCCGCCGCGATCGCCGGCACCGCACTCGCGAACGATGGACCAAGCGAGGCCCCCACCCGGAGTGCGTCCTCGCCGTCGGCGGCTGCCGCGACCACGACCGAGGATGCGACATCCCCTGTCCCGACGGCTCCGACCGCGACCGGTAGCGCGCCCGTGTCGCGTCGCGCGCCCGTGACCCGGGAACGCGCCATCGAGATCGCCCTCGCGGGCGTGGGCGGTGGGACGCTCACCGAGGTCGAAAAGGAGGCGGAGCACGGGCGTACGGCGTGGAGCGTGCGGATCCTCAAGGACGGCATCCGATACAGGGTGGACGTCGACAGCGCGACCGGCCGTATCACCAGGACGGAGCAGACACGAGCGGACGACGACGGTGGCCGCCGCGCGGGTACCGATGACAGCGGTACCGATGACAGCGGTGCCGACGACAGCGGTGCCGACGACCGCGGTGCCGATGACCACGGTGGCCGCCGCGGGGGCACCGATGACAGCGGTACCGACGACCACGGTGGCCGCCACGGGGGCACGGACGACACGGGCGGCGACGACCGTGGGTGAGCCCGGCGGTCTGTGAAAGCGGGTAGATGCCGCCGACGTTTTCGAGACGTCGGCGGCGCTCGCTCAAGCGGGCCGACGGCAGCCAGGATGTGGTTCCGCGGACGTGGACGTCAAGATCCGCTGGTGCGGCCGCGTGGGCCGGTCCTTGCGTAAAGTTCGCCGCTGACCCGACGCACAACCGTCCCCCATGAGCTCGACCGCACTGCCCGGTGCGTACCCTGTCATATCCGCTCAACCTCAGAGATGGAACATATGAGTGCAATCAGCATCGGACAGGCCGTCGTACTCGGAATCGTCGAGGGAGTGACCGAGTTCCTTCCGGTCTCCTCCACGGGCCACCTGAAGATCACCGAGGGGCTGATGGGCATCCCGGTTGACGACACGTCCGTGGTCGGTTTCACCGCCGTGATCCAGGTCGGAGCGATCGCCGCGGTGCTCGTGTACTTCTTCAAGGACATCGTGCGGATCGTCTCCGCCTGGGGCCGCGGCCTGGTCAACAAGGAGGAGCGGTACCACCACGACTACAAGTTCGCCTGGTGGGTCATCTACGCCACCATCCCGATCGTCGCCGTGGGCCTCGCCGCCAAGTCGCTCATCGAGGGGCCGCTCGCCTCCCTGTGGGTGGTCGCCGGCTCGCTGATCGTCGGCAGTGGCGTGATGTGGGCCGCAGACCAGATGGGCCGGCACAAGCGCGGCGAGGACGACACCAGCCTCAAAGACGCCATGCTGGTCGGCTCCTCGCAGATCCTGGCGCTGCTCTTCCCGGGCTTCTCCCGCTCCGGCGCCACCATGTCCACCGCGCTCATCCTCGACCTGGACCGGGTGGCGGCCACCCGGCTGTCCTTCTTCCTCGGCATCCCGGCTCTGACCGGCGCGGGACTGTTCGAGCTGAAGGATGCCGTCGGCGCCGGGGTCGGCGCCGCTCCGCTCGTCGTCGGCACGGCCGTCTCGTTCGTCGTCGCGTACGCCTCCATCGCCTGGCTGCTGAAATTCGTCGCCCGGCACTCCTTCAACGCCTTCGTCCTCTACCGGATCGTCGTCGGCACGCTCCTCTTCGGCCTGCTGGCCACCGGAGTCCTCACCGCATGAGACCTGCGTCCCGCCGCTTGTACGTCACTCTCCTCCCCGGTACCGCCTCCGCCGAGCGCCGTGGCAGGATCCGCGCCCATGAGGATTGAACGAATCGAACAAGCGGACAGGCCTGTCGCCCTGATCAGCGGGTCCACGTCCGGGATCGGGGAGGCCGTCGCGCGGCGGCTGGCGGCGGACGGGATGCGGGTCGTCGTGCACTCGCGGCGCAGTGCGGAGGCCGGGGAGGCGCTGGCGGCGGAGCTGGGCGGGGCGTACGTGCGGGCGGACCTGGCGGTGGAGGAGGAGGCCCGGGGGCTGGTCGAGGCGGCCCTCGGCCGGTACGGGCGACTGGATGTGCTGGTGAACAACGCGGGCATCAGCTGGCCGATCCCGCACGACGACCTGGCGGCGGCGACACCGGCGGACTGGCGGCAACTGCTGGAGGTCAACCTGATCGCGCCGTGGGTGCTGTGCACGGCGGCACTTCCGGCGCTGCGGCAATCCCCCGGGGGAGGCAGCATCGTGAACATCACCAGCCACGCCGGGGTGCGTCCCAAGGGCTCGTCGGTGCCGTACGCGGCGAGCAAGGCCGCTCTGAATCACGTGACCCGGCTGCTCGCGGCCGCGCTCGGGCCCGAGGTACGGGTCAACGCGGTGGCGCCGGGGCTGGTGGACACGCCGATGACGAAGGACTGGGCGCAGGCGCACGAACTGTGGCAGGACCGTGCGCCCATGCGCCGTCCGGCCCAGCCCGCCGACGTGGCCGACCTGGTGGCATCGGTGATCGCCAGCACCTATCTCACCGGCGAGGTCATCGTGCTCGACGGCGGGCTGAATCTGACCTGAGAAGCCATGACGTTGTTGGTTCTCTAGAGCACGATGATCACGACACCTCCGTGGACGAACCGGTTGTCGAAGCGGTGATCAAACCGGTTGTCGAAGCGGTTGTCGAACCGGTGGTCAAACCGGTTGTCGAAGCGGTGATCGAACCCGTTGTCGAAGCGGTTGTCGAAGCAGCGCCATCCGCCCCAGTCCGCGCGGTAGCCGCACCAGTCCGTGGCCACACCGGTGTGCACGGCAGGGGTTGCTGCTGCGGCTGTGCCTGCTGCGCCCATCGCAGCGCCGCCGGCCATCAGAAGTCCGGCCGCGGACACCGCTACGAGGCGCCTCACGCGTGGTGTTCGCATGGTGGATACACCTTTCTTTCCATCGTCTCGCGCGGATTTCAGCGGTACGACGAGATGGATGGCCGCAGCCGCAGGGGAGGTCTGCGAGATCCCCGCTGTACGGGAATCAGCCGACCGAGGGCGTGCCCCCGGGGTGCGGCCCTACTTGCAATACGTTGGCGGCGCACTTTTGGATTGGCGCTTTGGCGGAAGGAGGAGACCGCTCCCAATGCCATGCCGTGCCATTACTCGATGTAGGCCGGAGGCCGCCCTCAAGCCACTGCAAGGGCCGCGCGTCGCTCGAACACTCAGCATGACGGCTGTCACGGAGTTGCCGTGCCCCCACAGATGAAGCTAACGGCGATAACACTCGACTGCGCCTTTGCAGGCCACGCCGTCAATCCCTGCGCTTCACCGATCTCTGACGGGAGCGCAGGGTGACCGCCCGGTGGAGGGCGTCCCGGCAGGCCAGGATGGCGGGATGCCGGCTGCGGCCGCGGCGTACGACCGTGAAGATGCGGCGTGTGCGCCGGCCGCGGGGGAGTTGCCGCAAGGGGACGGTCGGGCGTTGACCGCTCCAGACGAGGTCGGGCAGGAAGGCGGCGGCGTGCTTCTGCTCGACGAGGCGGAGGTGGAGCAGGAGGTCCGTGGTCTCGAACCGTACGTCGGGTTCGAAGCCGGCGTTGCGGCACAGGGTCATGGACCAGTGCCGTGCGGCCGTGCCTTCGGGTTCCATCACCCAGGGGTGGCCCGCGAGTGAGCGCAGCGCCGCCGTCGGGCCGTCCGCGTGATCCGTGCCGCGGGCCGGTTGGGGCAGGGCGAGGTGAAGCGGGTCGTCGAGCAGATCCTCCTGTTCGAGTTCTGTGGGCCGCGGGTTGGGGTTGCCCGGGTATTCCTCGGCGATGACCCGGCGCACCATCGCGGCCGGCACCGCGGACGCACTGTGGACGGTAAGCGGGATAGCGACCGGCCTGCTGGTCTGGGGCGCGCTGACCGTGGCCGGACTCGCGGCCATGCTGGCCGCCTCACCCGGGGCCTACCTGGCCGTCAAGCTCCTTGGCGCCTGCTACCTGGTGTTCCTGGGCGCGCAGACGCTGTGGCAGAACCGCCGGGCCGCCCCGGCCCCGGCCGAATCCGGTACCCGCACCACTGCCGGGAGCCCGTGGCGGACCGGCCTGGTCAGCAACGTACTCAACTCGAAGATCGCCGTCTTCTACACCGGCCTGCTCCCCACGCTGGCCCCGCCTCAACTGCCCGCCGCCTGGGCCATGACGCTCCTCATCACCCTCCATGCCACCCTCACCCTCGCCTGGCTGGGCAGCTACGTGCTCCTGCTGTCCAAGGCCGGACACGTCCTCGAAAAGCCGCCGATCCGCCGTGCGCTCGGGCACGCCACGGGCATCGTGCTGATCTGCTTCGGTCTCGTGGTCGCGACCTCAGCCGGCTGATCCGCACACGCCCTCGCACCACCCCCGGCCGCCACGAGGGCACCGCCCCCACTGCGGCCCCCGGTCCTGACCGTCTCGCACATCGACCGCGCCGCCGGCGCCTTCGTCGGCTGCATCGGCGTCCTGGGCTGCATCGAAGTTGGAGTAGTGGTGCGCTCAGCTTCCGGCTTGCATACGGGTGAAGGTGTGGGAGCGACCGATCGGGGTGAAGCCTCGGCGGGTGTACCAGGCATGTGGCCAGTCGTGGGCGTCGGCAAGGAGGAAGACCAGGCCGTAGCCCGCTGCGTGCTGCAGGGCGGTGGCGAGGACGACGTCCGCGTAGCCGCGGCGGACGTGGGTGTCGGCGGTGACGACGTCCTCGATCTGGGCGATGTCCTGGGCTGCGTCGAGGTAGACGTCGGCCCAGGAGCCGACGGTGCCGTTCTCGTCGCGGACGGCAAGGAAGCGAACCTGGTCGGCACCGCGGAGCCGGGCTGTTCTTCGGTCGGCGAGCTGGTGGACCGTAGCGCTCTCGGCCTGGGGCATCCAGGCATGGAGCTGGCGGACGAGAGCGGGCCGCAGGTCGGCGAGAGCTACTGTCTGCGCGGGCGATTCGGGGACGGTGGTGGCGCCGGAAGACTTCATGATGAGCTCGGTCTCGTGGGCGTAGCCGGCCGCTGTGAGCGCGGGTGCGCAGTCGGTGCCGACGGCGTCGGAGAGGATCGTGATCCGGCGGTGGCGCAGGTGGCCAAGAGCGGTCTCGGCCAGAGCGAGGAGCTCGGAGGGAGCCGATGTTCCCTCGATGACGAGCTGGTTGTGCTCGTGGGAAGCCGCGTATTCCTGATCCAGGACCACCACGCCGCCGGGAACCTCGGTCAGCACAGCGGCCTGACTCCGGGCGAAGGACAAGCGGAAGGCCGCGACGCGCTGGAGATCCGTGGCTGACATGGGGTCAGTCTATGGATCGATGCCACGTGCAGTGATCATGGTTGAGGAAACCTCCGCGACAGGATGACTATCGCACGGCCACGGCGACGGAGGCGGTCACGCCGACGGCGATGATGAGGCCGCGCAGGACGCCCGGCGACAGGCGGCGCCCCAGCCGGGCCCCGATGAGCCCGCCGGCGGTGGACCCGAGGGCGATCACGCCCGCTGCCGCCCAGTCGACCTCTGTCACCGCGATGAAGACGACGGCGGCGACGCCGTTGACCAGGGCGGCGAGCAGATTCTTGAGGGCGTTCAGGCGCTGAAGGTCGTCGGGCAGAAACGTGCCGAGCAGGCCCATGAGCAGCACACCTTGGGCTGCGCCGAAGTAGCCGCCGTAGATCCCCGTCCCGAGCACCCCGATCCGCACCGGCAGAACACCGTCCGCGTCGTGGCGGTTGCCGCGCCTCCGGAGCCACTTGTTGAGTCGGGGTTGGAGGAGGACGAGGACACAGGCGAGCAGGATGAGCACCGGCACCGCGGTGCGGAAGGTGTGGGCCGGCAGCTTCAGCAGGAGGAGCGCGCCTATGAGCCCACCGCAGAGCGCTACGGCGCCGAGACTGATCAGCCTCGTCCGCTGGCCCCTGAGTTCTCTGCGGTAGCCGTAGGCCGCACTGAGGACGCCTGGGACGAGCCCGATGGTGTTGGAGACATTCGCCAGGACGGGCGGGTAGCCGAAGGCGAGCAGTGTGGGGAAGGTGATCAGGGTTCCGGAGCCGACGACGGCGTTGATGCCGCCCGCTGCGACGGCTGCGGCCGCGATGGCCGCAGTTTCGAGTGCTTGCACAGGTCGCCTTCCAGGCGTGGCTCGCCGCCGGAAAGCGACGGATCCGGGGCTGATGAAGAGGAGTGGAGACTGGGGGTCGGCACCCGGCCCGACCCCGACGCCGTCCGGAACAGCGCCGGGGCCGGCCGGGTTGCCGCCGTGGGCCCACGAAGATCGTCGCGCCGACCCAACCACTAAGTCAATCCTCGGGTTTCCTTGGTACCCCCCTAGCTGTAACTTCACCCTCCATGACTCTCGACGACCTCCGCGTCTTCGTCGCCGTCTGCCGCACCGGCAGCCTTGGCGCCGTCGCCCGCGACCTGTCCTGCACGCAGTCAGCGGTGAGCCAGCACATCAAGCGTCTTGAGCGCGAGACCGGCATCGCCCTTCTGGAGCGCCATCCGCGCGGCGTGACACCGACTCCGGCCGGGCAGCTCCTGCACAACGCGGTTGCAGGCGGCCTGGGCGACATCGACCACGCCCTGCGCCGGCTGCGGGACCTGGTGCACGGCGAGGCGGGATCGGTGCGCATCACCACCGGCGCCACCACCGTCCGCCACTTCATGACCGAGGCGGTTGTCGCCTTCCGCCACCGACACCCCAAGGTGAGCCTGGAGTTTCAGACCGCGCACTCCAGCCGCAGCTGCTTCGACGCCCTCCTCTCGGGCGGACTCGATATCGCCTGGATCACCCTGGGCGAGCCAGTGCGAGGCATCGAGCAACGCCCTGTCGTCGAACTGCCCTGGGTCCTCGCCGTCGCTGCGGATGACCCGTTGGCCGCCAGGTCCCGCATCGACATCGCCGACTTGGCGCGCATCCGCCTGATCGGGCTGCCCGAGAACGCCACCTCCCGCTCCCGCCTGGACACCTGGCTCGCGGCGTCCGGCATCGAGCCGACATCGGACACCAGCGTCGCTGACTGGGACACCGCGATCCTGCTGGTCGAACTCGGTCTGGGCCACGCCGTCGTCCCCGACCTGCCCGGCTGGCACGGCCCGGCCCACCCCGATCTGCGTCTGATCCCCATTCCCGAACTCCCCACCCTCTGGACCGGCTGGGCCGTGCGTCGCTGGGATGCGCTGTCCCCGCTCGCGCGGGCCTTCGCCGACACGGTGGAGGAGAGCTGCAGCAAGGTCTTTGTGACCGACTGACACCCATGGACCGTAGGAGCCGATCACCGCGAGAAGGGCCGCTCTCACCGCTGGCAGGGTGTTGCGCCGTGCCGCGTTCCTGCGGGCAGCGGCCTCCCCGCCCCTAGACTGCTTCGTCCAGGACGTCTTGATCCACTGCACCGTGATCTCCACTGTGCCTGCCCTCCGCCGAGAGCCTACGGTGGTATCGCCTCGTGGACAGTGGTGGCCTGGTACTGCTCGGTGACGGCTTCTCAGCCGCCGGGCTCGGCCGCCTTCTTGGCGGGGGAGTCGTTCGGGAGAGCCGGCCGGGGGCGCCGTTCGAGGTACAGCCCGCCGAGGACCGCTCCGAGGTGGATGACCACGCCCACCGCCACCAGCCAGGACAGGATGATCATGACGACGCCGATGGGGCCGTACTTCTGTTCGTTGGTCACGATCGCCGAGGAGAAGTAGTAGGCGGAGAAGAGGCCGAGGCCCGTCCAGCAGACGCCGGTGGCCAGGGCGCTCGGGAAAAGGGTTCGCCATCGGACGGTTCCCACCAGCAGTGCGTACATGCTCCACCACCAGAAGAGCGTCGCCAGGGCGAGGCCGCACAGGCTCTGGAGCAGTGGCTCGCCCAGAGCTCTGCCGAGCACGGCCTGCGACGTGCCGTAGGCGACCAGTGACGCGAGCCAGACGAGTTGCGCCGCGATGTCCCGCCATTCCCCGACCGGGACGTCGAAGACCTCCTGGTACCAGCTCTGCAGGACGCCGGAGGTGGCCACGGCCCCGAAGACCAGCAGGAACGCGCTTGTCGCCGTGAGCGTGCCCGCGCCTGTACCGCCTGTGAACAGGGATTCCAGGGCCTGCGCCGCTTGTTGGTTCAACCCCAGCCAGCCGGCGAGTACCGCCGCGGTGTCACGGCCGGCCGCCGCGGTGATGACGATGAGGAAGGGGAAGAAGCACATCATGGCGAGGGCGGCCAGTTGGAACGAGTGGCCGAAGAAGTCGACCGCGTTGAGCCGGCTCCAGAGCTTGCCTGCGCCGCCCTCTCTGAAGCGCTCGGTTGCCGCCGCGCGCATCTGCCTCACAGGCATCCGGCTTGGGAGTTCGTGCCCGCGCCACCAGCCCGGGCCGGAGGGCTTCCTGCTGCGGTCTGTCATGGTGTGCAGTGAACCCGCGCTCGGCGATGCGGTCGCACTCGGACGCACGGGGAATCGAGTGAACATGCCCGCCGCTCTCGGCCGGGCGTCGCGGCCAGAACCGTCGCTACGCCGGTGACCAGGCAGAAAGCGTTCCGGTCCGTGATCCTGGAGAGGTGACTCGTCGCATGCCGGAGCAGGAGGCGGAGGCCGGGCCAGAGCCGGACACCGAGCGGGCCGACTACGCGGGCGCCGTTTACGGCTCGCTCCTGGCCGCGTCGGTGGTGGCCGGCGCCACCGCGCTCGGACCTCATCCACGGCTGGAGCTCGTGCTGCTCCTGCTCTGCACCGGTGTGGTGTTCTGGGCCGCACATGTGTACGCCGGTTTCGTCAGCGATCAGTTGAGGCACCGGCGTCGGATCTGGCAGGAGCTGCGTCGCGCCTGCGCCCGCGAGTGGCCGATCGTCCAGGCGGCCTTCCTTCCCGCCGGCGCCGTGGCGATCAGCCCGCTTCTCGGCCTGGGACTCGCAGGGACAGCGTGGCTGGCGCTGGGCGTCGCCGTGGCTCAGCAGGTCGGCTGGGCCAGCGCCTCGGTCATCCGGGCCGGCGCTTCTCGTCCTGCCGTGTTGTCCGTCGGTGCCGTCAATCTGGTGCTCGGACTGGGCATCGTTGCCGCCAAGGCCGCACTCCAACACTGATCATGTGCGTGTCCGGTCCCTCAGGGCTCCTTTGCCCGCTGGCGGAGACCGGCTCGCACGGCGCTGACCACGATGCGGGCGGCCACGCCGACCAGAAGGAGATTGCCCGTCATCTGCAGCATCGTCAGGACGCGTGCTGTCTGTGTGCGGGCGGCGATGTCGCCGAAGCCGACGGTGCTGAACACCGTGAGCGTGAAGTACAGCGCGTCGGTCCTCGTCAGGGGTTCGTTGAAGCTACCGGGCTCGGCATGGTCCAGCAGGTAGTAGGCCGCCGAGAAGAGCAGCAGGAGGAGGGGCAGCGTGGTGGCGAGGGCCTCCACCGCCCGCAGGCGTGGGTTGGGGGAGCGACTGATCGTACGGATCTGCCAGGCGAACAGCAGCGTTACGCCGATCAGGCCGCACACCAGGGCTGTCACCGTGCCGCTGGTGAGCCTGTCCGTCATGGGCAGCAAGTAGTACGCGACCACGAGCCCGGTCGCCATGAGGACCGACCGTGCGACGGCGAGCAGGGCCGGAAGCCGCCCGGGCGTGGGACCCTCGCCTGCTGGCGGGCTGGTCGCCTTCCTGCCCAGAGGGCCGGGGTCTTGCATGTCCTTGCCTCTCGCCTCTCGGTTTGCGACTCTCCGCTCACGCGTCTCGGTTCACGACGCTCGGTTCATGTCCCGCTGTTCCGGCCTTCGGTTCACGGCGCTCGGTTCATGAGGTGTCGGCGGTCCTGGTGAGCCGGTCCGTCGGCAGCTGCCGGGTGAACGCGAAACAGGCGAGCGTGATGCCGGAGGTGGCGAGGATGGCGGCTTTGAGGCCGGCGAGCTGTGCCTCGGCATAGTCGGCGACGAGCGCGTCGGCTTCGGGCTTCGGCAGGGCGGCACGCTCGGCCGCCTCTCGAACCTGGTCGGTGCCGACGAAGCTGACGCCTGCCTCGATGGCGATGCCGGTCTGCCGGCGTGCCGCGTCGGAGATCCGTGGATCGCCCTCGATGCGCGTGGTGAACGCGTATACGAGGGAGCCGATGAGGAGGGAGCCGATGAGGGCGGTTCCGAGAGAGGATCCGAGGTTCTGGGCGGTGTACTGGAGGCCCCCGACCTCGCTGCGTTCGGATTCGCCGACGCTGGACTGGACGACATTGCCGAGCTGGGAGGCGAACAGGCCGAGGCCCAGGCCGAGCAAGGCCATCGCCAGGGCGAAGGCGAGGTCGTCGAGGGCGGGTCTGATGGTGGCCAGCAGCCAGAGAATCGCCGCGAGGAGGATCAGCAGGCCGGTGCGGACAACTGTGCGTGGGGACGCGATGCGGCCGAGAAGGGGTCCGCTCATGGAGGCCACGAGCATGGTGATCGAGACCGGTAGCAGCCGCAGCCCGGTCTCGAAGGCATTGAGGCCCTGCACGACCTGCAGATAGAGGGGGATGACGAAGAACAGGCCGAGCAGGATGAGGTTCTGGCCGAGCAACATGGCCAGGCCGGACCGCAGGGGTGGGATGCCGAACAGCGAGAACCGCACCAACGGGTCATGCCTGCGTGCTTCCTGCCGTCGCTCCCAGGACCGGAACAGCCACAGCACGATGAGGCCGGCTGTGATGACGAAGAGGGTGAGGGAGAAGCCGAAGACGGTCACGGGGGAGTTGCGGGGCTGTACCCAGCCCCAGGTGCTGCTCTGCAGGACGCCCAGCACCACGAGTGCCAGGCCGACGGCGGACAGTACGGCTCCCACGGTGTCCAGACGGGGTGCCCGGGACGGCCGGGGCCGGTCCTCGATCCAGCGCATGGTCAGGAGGATGGCTACCACCACCACGACCTCGGCGGCGAAGACGAGCCGCCATGTGAGGTAGGTGGTGACCCAGCCGCCCACCAGGGGCCCGACCGCGATGCCCGCTCCGGCCAGGCCGCCGACGATCCCGTAGGCGACGGCCCGGTCCCGGCCGCGGTAGGTGCCGGCCACCAGTGCGGCGAGGGCCGGCAGGACGAGGGCCGCGCCGAGCCCTTCGATGAGGGACCAGCCGAGGACGAGTACCCACAGGGACGGGGCCACCGCGGTGAGCGCGGAACCCACCCCGTAGACCATCAGGCCGATGCCGAACACGTTGCGGCGTCCGAACATGTCTCCCAGCTTGCCGCCGGTGATCATGAAGGCGGCCATGACCAGCGTGTACAGCGTGATGACGCCCTGGATCGCCGTGACCTCGGTGTCGAAGTCCTCGACCAACTGGCTGATCGAGACGTTCATGACGGAGGTGTCGAGCACCATCAGGAACTGCGCGGTGCCCAGGACGGCCAGTGCCCGCCAACGCCTCACCGCAGACACCTCCAGTGATTCGGCGGGCCTCACTGTGTGTGAGCGCGACCAGGAAATCAGGATTCAGGCTAAAGGGAAGAGTCGCCATTTCTGGGGTGGATATGGACGCATCACCCGGGCGGGGTGATCCGCGTGCTCGCATCCAGCAGGACGATCGCAAGAGCAGGACGGACGACTGCTGCAGAGGCCAGGACGGCCGAGTGCCGCAGAGGCATCGGCCGGGCGCCGGTTCGCATGTGGTCATACGTGCGTTCGTGCAGCACTCGTCGCTGAGACACAGGGAGGCGCAGGCCATGACGGTTCCGAAGGACTCCACGGCGACCCAGGGGCACGGCGACCCCGAGGAGCTGCTGATCATGCTGGGCGGCTCGTGGTGGTGGGCGCTCGGCTACGCCCTGGCGACGCTGGTGCCGGGCATCCTCTTGCTGGTGTGGCCGGACGCGACACTTCACGTGCTGGCGGTCATCGTGGGGCTGTACCTGCTGGTGTCAGGGGCCGTGCGCTTCGTGACGGCCTTCTCCGGGGGGCGCGGCCAGGAAGGCGGCAGGGTGGCCGCCGTGCTCGTCGCGGTGGTCGTCGTCCTGGCGGGTGTGCTCGTGCTGCGCAAGCCGCTGCAGACCGTCGCCGTAATGGCCTTGATCGTCGGCCTCGTGTGGATCGCCTCGGGGATGCTCACGATGTTCGCCGCCCTCTCCCACCGTGGGCTGCCGCACCGGGGATTCGTCGTCGCGGCTGCCGCACTCGGGATCGTGGCCGGAGTCGTGGTCCTCGCTTATCCGGTGCAGTCCGCCGTGGCTCTGGCGCGGCTGCTCGGGCTGTGGCTCATCCTGCTGGGGGTCGGCGAGCTGGTCGTCGCCTTCGGCCTGCGCGCCGCCACGCACGGCAAGGCGGCAGGCAGAGCCCCGGGCCTGACTTGACGTGAGGCGACCGTCTTTGAGGGGCGACAGTCTTTGAGGCGACTGACCCCGGGCACGTGGACGCTGGTCAGGGGATGCCGCCCACGGCGGCGGGTCACTCGGCGGCAGCACGTGCCGTAGCGCCGCTCGGCCAGGCAAGCCCCCACACGCGCCGCCAGACCATGGCAGGTCTGGCCAGGGGAATGCCGGGGCGATCGCGCGGGAGGCGTACACGCAGGGCGCCCGGCTGGATCCTGCACCGGACCGGAGTCGGCAGCGTCAGTGCCTCACCGTCGACACCCACCGGTATGGAAGGGGTGTCCGCGTCGACGGTCACCTCTTCGGCCGTGAGTGAGGTGAGTCCGGGGGAGTGCTTGCCCCGGAGCATCCCGGCCGCCTGGACCGCGTTGTCCACCGTCACGCCGAGGACGCCGAGAGTCCCGGTGTCGAGCCGGTCGCGGCGGCCCAGCCCCGCCGGATCGTCCGTGCGGTAGGGGTTGTTGCTCACCAGTACGGCCTGGGGCTCGTCGATGACCACGTCGTCGGCTCGCACGGTCAGGTGCGGGCCCGCGTGATGGGTCAGCAGATCCGGAAGCAGCTGGAGGGTGGTGCGGACCTTGTCGTCGCGGTACGCGGGGCTCTGGACGACGGACGCGTAGGCTCCGAACGAAGCGTTGTTCACGAAGACGCGGTCGCCGATGTAACCGAGGTCGACCCGGATCTCGACGCCGTCCGTGAGCGCGTTCAAGCCGGTCGAGGGGTCGTCCCGGTCCAGGCCGAGGTCCATGGCGAAGTGGTTGCGAGTTCCGGCGGACATCACCATGAAGGGCAGCCCTCGCCGGGCCGCCACGCCGGCGACCAGCGCCTGGGTGCCGTCGCCTCCCGCGACACCGAGAAGGTCCGCTCCCTCGTCTGCGGCTTGTCGCGCCAGAGCGGCCACGTCCTGGGGTCGGCCCGGGTCCAGGAGGACGACCTGCGCACCGAGCGCCCGCGCCTTCTCGGCCAGCTGGAACCGGCCGACCTTCCCACCGCCCGAACGCGGGTTCATGATCAGGAACGGACGGCTGGGGGCGGCGACCGGGTGCCCGGGACCGCGAGCCGGGCCGGTGAGTCCGGACAGCGCACTTCTGCCGGCGGAGACGGCGACGCTCCACAACGCGAGCGAGACCAGCACGACCCACAACAGCCCGGCGGCCACGAACAGCACGAGCACGACGACGGGCGCGGCGATCGCGAGCATCAGGGACAGGGCCCGGACCGGCCATGTGTGCGCGAGCGTCCACCACACACCCGCTGCCGCGACGATCAGCCCGGCAACCCCGACCGCAACCAGAACCAGGCTCCGAAGTCCGGCGAACAGCAGCAGGACCAGCGCCGCCGTCGCCGCCGCGACGAGGGCCAGGCGTGCCAGCCCGCGAGGACCGACTCTTGCTCGCTCCCATGCCGCCGCACTCATGTGACCTCCCGCAAACGGGCCGTCGAACATACCAACGACAGCACGAGCCGCAGGCCGGCTGCCTCACCCGAGGCGGGCGGAGCGCGGCGCCCGGAGCACTGCGCCCCCGCATGGGCGGGATTTCGCTGCCGTCCGGCTGCTCCGAGCGTATGACGGCTGCTCCGAGCGTGTGACGGCTCTTCCGAGCGTATTCCGAGCATACGAAGACGCGGCATCCATGGTCGGGCGCACCTGGCGGCAGCCTTCGCGACGCGGTGGGCCCGGAATGCCGTCGCGACACGGTGGGCCCGGAACTCTGTGCCGCTCACCCGATACGGGCGATGCGGGCCGGCCCTCGGTGCTGCGACAGTCGGGACCGCACCTCGTTCGGCCAAGTCGCCCCTTCGCCGAGCCACACCTCTACCGAGTTACACCTCTTGCGCACGTCAGAGCACTTTCGCAGCAAGCAGGCCATCAGAAGCCGCGCCGCCGACAGAAGCGGGAGCCGATCCGCACAGTCCGATCCTCCGGGAGCACCCATGGACTCGCCCAGCGCATCCGAACCTGAAGGACGCGAACGCGCCGGAGACGGTCCTCCGTTGACCGCCGCAGAGCGTGAGGAGTACGACCGACTGCGCGACGCGGCCGCCGTGCGGCATGGCCGCCTGCGCGTCGCGGGGGCTTCGGTCCTGCTGGTGCTGGCCTTCCTGCTGTCACCGCTCGCCGTCGTGGCGACCTGGGCGGACTCTCAGGTCTCCGACTCCGACCGGTACGTGGAGACCGTCGCCCCGCTCGCCACCGACCCCGCCGTGCAGAACGCAGTGATCAACCGGCTCACCACGCGCGTGGTGTCCCAGGTCGACGTGGCCGCGATCACCGCCCAGCTCGCCAAGGCCCTCAAAGACGCCGGTGCCCCGCCCGCAGTGGTGAACAACGTCCCTGTGCTGACCGGCCCGCTCAAGAGCGCTCTCACCTCCGCCGTGCACGGCGTGGTGTCCAAGGTGGTGACCAGCGACCGCTTCCCCGAGGTGTGGGACAACGCCAACCGGCGCGCGCATGCCGCAGTGGTCAAAGTACTGACAGGTCAGGGAAACAGCGCCGTCCAGGCCAAGGGCGACACCATTGTGCTGGACATCGGCACCCTGGTCGACGACGTCAAGCAGCGCCTCGTCAGCGCCGGTTACGAACGGGCCGCCAACATCCCCGCCATCGACAGGACGATCCCGCTGTTCGAGGTCCAGAAGCTGAGCGAAGCCCAGACGCTCATGCGCGTGCTCAATGTCGTCGGCACCTGGCTGCCGGTCATCGCGATCGCTCTGGCCGCCCTGGGCATCTGGGTCGCGCCCGCGCACCGGATAGCGCTGATGACCGCCGCGATCGGCATCGGCGTGATGATGATCGTGCTGCTCATCGCGCTCGCCGTCATGCGCGGCGTCTACCTGGACTCCGTACCGCCCCAGAAGCTGCCCGCAGACGCGGCTTCTGCCATCTACGACACCCTCACCCGCTTCCTGTACCAGGCCGCGCGTACCGTGCTCGTGATCGCCGTGATCACGGCGCTCGCCGCGTACTTGTACGGACCGGGGCGCGCGGCCCGCGCCGTACGCTCCGCCGCCGACAAGGGCACCGGCGTCACCGGCCGGGCCATGGCCCGTCACGGAGCGCGGACCGGGTCCGCCGGCAGGTGGCTGTACACCCACCGCGGCTGGACCACGGGCATCGTCATCGGCGCCGGGGCGCTCGCCCTGCTGCTGTGGAATTACCCGACCCCCGGATCGGTGGCGCTCGTCCTGGGAATCGTCGTTCTCGTCCTCGCGCTCCTAGGCGTCCTCGCCGCCGCCTCCCAGGGCCCCGAACCCGAAACTCCCGGCGTCCCCGGAGGACCCGCAGGACCCGGCAAGATTCCCTGAGCGGCAGCACCGGCGACCGCACCGGTGACCGCACCGGTCGCCGCCCCGCTCCCCGGACCGTCCCCGCTCCGGCTGCAGCGGGCCTGGCGCCTGGCACTTGCGACCGGCCGGACCGGCTCGCGTGGCGATCAGCCCCGAATGCGCGCGAAGATGGGTAGACCATTTCCAGGGAGCTGAGCACACACAGCGAACGATCCGACCGATCGCCGTCCCGGTGGTGGTCCAAATGTCCATGACCAGCGTGCTCACGGCGGCGGCTCCGACCGGGGATCCGCTGCTCGCGGCGAAGTTCTCCCTTCCCGCCGAGCCGCGTACGTACGTCCACCGGCAGCGGCTCGTGGACCGGCTGAGCGGCGCGGTCGCCGGGCCCCTGACCTTGATCACCGGTCCGGCAGGCGCCGGAAAGACCACGCTCGCCGCCTCCTGGGCACGCCGTGGCGCGGCCCCCGGACCCGTGGTCTGGCTGACCCTGGAGCCCCCGGACGACGCCCCCGGTGTCTTCTGGGCGTACGTACTCGAAGCCCTCCGCAG
Organism: Streptomyces sp. NPDC002577; assembly: GCF_053594815.1. Lineage (NCBI taxonomy): Bacteria > Bacillati > Actinomycetota > Actinomycetes > Kitasatosporales > Streptomycetaceae > Streptomyces > Streptomyces sp. NPDC002577. Next base: position 35,092 of record NZ_JBSFWK010000051.1, read on the forward strand.
AAAGCCGTTGCCGCTGGGCGAGGAGGTCGGCGCACCGGCCTCTGCCGGAGGTGTCGACCAGTCGCTGCTGGCCCGGCTCGTCTGTGCCCTGGACCGGCTTCCGGAGCCCGTCGTACTCGTGCTCGACGGTGTGGACGCCCTGCGCTGCCCGGAGGTGACCGGCTCCCTGGGATTCGTGCTCGACCACGTAGGGGACCGGCTGCGCCTGGTGCTCACCAGCCGGGTGGAGCCGCTGCTGCCGCTGCACCGCTACCGGGCAGGGGACCGGCTCACCGAGATCCGGTGGGCCGACCTGGCCTTCACCGTGCATGAGGCCCGGCGCCTGCTCCGGCGGCACGGGCTGACGCCCGACCGGGTCACTGTCGAGGCGCTCACCGGCCGTACCGAGGGCTGGGCCGCCGGGCTGCGCTTGTGCGCCCTGTCCATGGAACGCCGCCGGGACCCGGCGGAGTTCGCCCGGTCGTTCGCGGCCTCCGAGCAGGCCGTCGCCGACTACCTGCTGGCAGAGGTCCTCGACGCACAGCTCCCCGCGACCCAGGAACTGCTGCTGCGCACCAGCATCCTCGACCGGGTCCACCCGGAACTCGCCAATGCGCTGACCGGGGGTGAGGAGGCCGAACCCGTTCTGGCCCGCCTCATCCGGGACGACGCCTTCCTCGAACCGCTCACCGAGGCGCCTTGGTGCCGCTTCCATCCGCTGTTCGCCGACGTCCTGCACACCCATCTGCGCAGGCGGCATCCAGGTCTCGAGCCACGGTTGCACCGAAGCGCCGCGCACTGGCTGGCCCGTGCGGGCCAGACCGTGGAGGCCGTGGGACACGCCACCGCCGCCGGTGACTGGCAGTTCGCGTCCGCCGAGGTGATCGAGCAGCTGATGGTCGGCAGGCTGCTCGCCGGACCCGACGTCGACCGGCTCACCGGCCTCTTGTCCCGCATGCCCGACGACGTACTGGGCCCCGAACCCGCCCTCGTGGCCGCGGCCTGCCGGCTGGCCAGAGGCGACGCCTCGGGGTGCCGCAAACGCCTCGCAGCACTGGGACCCCACCTGCAACGCGGGAAGGCGACAGTCGACGGAACGACCGCAACCGCCGTGCTTCTGACCCACGCCCTGCTCCGGTTGCTGTGCGGGCCGTCCACGCCGGGCGGCTGCGCAGGCGCACAGCGCACGGCACGGCAGGTCGCGGAACTGATGGCGCAGATGCCTGGATTCCGCATCGAAGCACGTCCTGAGATCGAAGCTCTGCGGCGGCATGGCCTGGCCGACGCCCTTCTGCGGTCAGGCCGTCTGGCGGACGCCCGCGCGGCCTACTCCGACACCGTCGACGCCTGCTCCACCAGGGCCACCTGCCTGGTGCGACACACTGCCATGGGTAAACTCGCGCTGACCGAAGCGATCCACGGATCGCTGGTTGCGGCAGCGGAACATGCCGCGCTCTCCGCAGAGGTCGCCGACCGGCACGGCGTCCCACCGCTTCACCGCTCCGGAGCCGGCCACCTCGCACTGGCCGCGGTCGCCTGCGAACACGGTGATCCACACACCGCGCGCCACCATCTCGCCGTCGCTGAAGGGTGCAGCGACGTCCACAGAGATCCGGTCCTGACCACCGAAAGAGCCCTGCTGCGCTCCAAGGTCGAACTCGAACAAGGACGGATGGAAGCAGCCGCCGTCGTCCTGGACAGCCATGGGACCGACCGCACGCCCTGGACCACCGAACGCCTTGCCATGGCCCGCTCCGCCCTGGCCATGGCGAGGGGCGATGCCGACGCGGCGATCAACGCTCTGGAGAGTCCCGCCGAGCCCGCCGGACCGTCACGAACGGCGGCCCTCGCGCTCGCCCACATCGCCGCCGGGCACACCGATGCGGCCCAGGAGCTCGCACGCACCGTCAGCGAAGCGCCGCAAGCCGGCCTCGCCGACCGTGTCAGAGCCCGATTGGTGCACGCCCACGCCGCGCTGCTTCACCATGACGCCACCACCGCTCGCAAGCACTTCCGGCAGGCCCTGAGCGAAGCCGCCCGGGAAGGACTGCGACAGCTCTTCACCGAGACCGGACCATGGCCTCGGGAACTCTACGACGGCCGCGTCCAGCAGGTCGTCCGGCCCAAGGGCGCCTCGGTCGCCCCGCCGGCCCTCGTCGAACCGCTGAGCAAACGTGAGCGCGAGGTCCTCACGCTCGTCGCACAGATGATGTCCACCGAAGAGATCGCCGCCGAACTTCATCTGTCCGTCAACACGGTCAAGACACACCTGCGGAGCATTTATCACAAGCTCTGTGTCTCGCGCCGCCGCGACGCGGTCGAACGCGGAAGGCAGCTGCGCATCCTGCGACCGCTGGACACCTGTCCGCGCTCACCTGGTGAGGGTGATGGCACACCTCCGGCCGGTGACGCATGATGCGGGAAACCGCGTCGGAACCGCTCGATGGCAGCTGCATGCCATCCGAATCCAGCCGAATGCCAGCAGGAAGGAGCGGTGCACGCATGCGTTACGAGTTCCGTGTCACCGGCCGAGTCTCCGCCCCCCTCGCCGAGGCCTTCCCGGAGCTGGACTCGGTGCCGCTCCCACGGCAGACCCTGTTCTCCGGCACCGTCGCCGACGAAGCGCATCTGTACGGGTTGCTGCTGCGGTTCCAGGACCTCGGTCTGCGCGTCGAGGAAATGCGGCGCGTCCATGAGTAGTCGCGATCCCGAACATGCTTCGCATGTCAGGTCGGTGTCACTGGGGGAGAGCCGGTGTCAGTGGGGGAGAGGAGAACAACGATGAACCTTGCCTACGACTACCCGGTCCTCGGCTTCTTCTGGACGGCCATGTGGCTCCTTCTGTGGGTGCTGTGGATCTTCCTCGTCATCAGGATCATCATGGACATCTTCCGCGACGACGGTCTGAACGGCTGGGCCAAGGCCGGCTGGCTCGCCTGCGTGGTCGTCCTGCCCTTCATCGGCGTCCTCGTCTACGTCATCGCCCGCGGCAAGGACATGGGCAGACGAGAGCACCAGCACGCCCGCGCCCGGAAGCAGTCCTTCGACGCTCACATCCGCCGGTCCGCGGGTACCGGCCCCGCGAGCGAGGTGGAGCAGCTCGCCAAACTCTCCGAGATCCACGCCCGCGGAGACATCTCCGACGAAGAATTCCGGCAGGTCAAGGAACTCATCCTGCGCTGACCGCTGGTGTGTTCGCGGTGTCACTCCTCGTTCTTGAAGCTTGGCCGGGACAGCAGGAGCAGGTCCAAGAGCCGGTCCATGTCCCGTGCGGTGAGGTCGTCTCCTGTCACTGCGCTCAGCGCGAGGACTGCGGTCTGCAGCCGCTTCATCACCAGTGACGTGTGCGTCCTGGTCTCTTTGGCCAGCCGCTGGGCCACGGCATGCGTGCGCGGTGACGTCATGAGCGTCTGAACTGTGTCGGGTACTTCGGGCTCTTTTGTGCTGTGACTGTCGCTGGTCAGGTCGAGTTCCAGTCGGGTGCCGAGTGCGGCCGCCAGTTGCTGCAGCGCGGCCATGGTCGGGTTGCCCCGGCCGTTCTCCAGGTTCGCGATGTACGGAACCGACAGGCCGGCATCGATCGCTACTGAGGCAATCGTGCGTCCAGCCTCCTGGCGTCGCGCCCGCAGTACCCGGCCAAGCTCGATCCTGTCCATCCCCAACCCTCGTAACTGTTCTGTCAGAACACTATTGCCGATGAGTGTCTCCTGAGAATAATTGCTTCGCATGGACTCGTCAGCCCTCAAGAACGGCAACTTTCGCCTCTTATGGACCAGCAGCACGATCTCCGGACTCGGCTCCTGGCTGCTCGTCGTCGCCCTCCCCTTCTACGTTTTCCAGCTCACCGGTTCGCCTGCCGCAACGGGCCTCACCCTGGCGTTGGAGGCCGCGCCGTCGCTGCTGATCGGCCCCTGGGCCGGCGCACTCCTCGACCGGCGCAGACCAGCCCACGCCATGTGGCTGGCCGACCTCGCCAGCGCCGCAGCGGTGGCCCTGATTCTGCTGGCCGACAGGCCAGGCCGCGTATGGCTGCTCTACCTGGCCGTACTCGGCATGAACCTGGCGACCACCGTCTTTCGGCCGGCAGCCCGCGCGCTGACCCCCGCCGTCCTCGGCACCGGGCCGGACCTTGCCACGGCAAACGCCTTCACCGCGCTGTCCGGCAGCGTGCTGCGCCTGGTTGCCCCTCCCCTCGGCGCCGTGCTGTTGGCAGGCCCCGGCATCACGTGGGTCGTGCTCATCGACATCACCAGCTACCTGATGTCCGCCGCTCTGATTGCCAGAGTGGGCCGCAGCATCCCTGCGCCCCCACCTGTCACGTGCGAGCGGAGCTCGCTGGCCGATCTCCGTGTCGGTCTCGCGCATGTCGCCCGGACCCCGTTGCTGCGCGGCCCTCTGGCCGGCAACGGCGTGTTCCTCACCGCGAACGCAGCCCTGACGGCGCTCCTCGTCCCGTTCGTCACCAACCACCTGCACGCGCCCGGATACAGCGTCGGCTATCTGATCTCGGGCCTGGGTGCAGGCTTCGTCTTCGGCTCGGCCGCCGCCCGCCGGCTTCTCGACAGGTTCGCCATCCGGCGCCTGCTGGCCGGAACCCAACTCGCGAACGGCGTAGCGTACTTCGCTCTGTTCAACTCACCGGACCTCGCCGTAGCCGTCGTCTCCGCCATGGTGATCGGTCTGCCCGGCAGCATCCTGCTCATCTCCGTGGAGACCCACATCCAGCGCACCGCCCCGCCCAGCATGCTCGGCCGCATCGGCGCGCTGTTCTTCGCCATGGACTCCCTCGCCACCGTCATCGGAGCTCTCAGCGCGCCGGCCCTGGTCGCGCTCCTTGGACTGAGCCCCGCACTCAACTCCATCAGCGCTCTCGCGCTCCTTGCAGCACCGGTCACCTGGATTACGCTGCCACCCTCGGTGCCGAAGCTCCGGATTGCCCGGGCCTTGCGCTCAACGAGCTCCACGGCAACCCGTGAGCGGGGCCAGTGACGCCGGCAGGAGCGGTACGGTCCTGCCATGTCTCGATCAGCCAATGCTGGACCGTCCTCGTCCTCGTCCCCGTCCTCGCCCAGGTCACCCGTCACTGCGGACGATCTCGACCTTGCCGTGCAGCTCGCTGTGGCTGCTCTTCGCCAGGCGCCCCCTGCGGCTTGGGATGGCATGGCTGGTTCGCTGGAGTGGGACTGTTGGGAGACCGTCGAGCACCTCAGCGACGATCTGTTTGCGTACGCCGTTCAACTGGGCCCCAGAACACCGCCCTTGGACAGCGAGGTGCCTTTTGTATGGGAGAGTCGCAGGCCCGGCGGCCCTGCGAACGCTGTCCACGCCGACCGTGCAGCGGGACCCCAGGGGCTGTTGCAGGTGCTGGAGGCGTGCGGTGCGCTGCTGGTCGCCATGGTGCGCACGACGCCGTCGCAGGTCCGCGCCCACCATTCCTACGGCGTATCGGACCCCGAAGGCTTTGCCGCGATGGGGATTGTGGAGACCCTGGTGCACACCCACGATCTGGCCGAGGGACTCGGGCTCGCCTGGACCCCGCCCGCCGATCTCTGCTCGCGGGTGCTGGCCCGGCTGTTCCCGGACGCCCCGCGGACCACGGACCCCTGGCCCACGTTGTTGTGGGCTACAGGACGTGCCGAACTGCCCGAGCGGCCTCGTCTGACCACCTGGCGCTGGTACGGCGCACCCCGGTCATAGATCTCCGGTCGTTGGGGCTGCGAAGGATCGCCCGGGTGGGGCCTGATCAGGCTGCTGCGTGAGGGGGGCGTCCACGCCCAACCGACCCCCCTGCCCCTGGAATGCCGGCGTTGACGAGGCGGTTCAGGTGCTGGCCAGCAGCAGGTCCTCTCCGCTTGACGGGCGAAGGCCGTCCGTGCGATCGGCGAAGTAGCGCTCGGCGAGCAAACCGCCCGACACGTGTCGGACGTCTTTGAAGCCGGCTTCGCGGGCCAGTGTCAGCATTTCCTGTGGGGTGTAGAAGCTCATGAACGGCGTTCCGGATGCGCGCGCGCCTTCCTCGCTCGCCCGGAGGCCGGGGCGATCGGAGTCGTCGACAAGTTCCGTCGGCAGAAGGAAGGACATGGCCAGCGTCGAGCCGGGTGCGAGCCCGGCGATCTGGCGCAGGGTGGCCGCGGTGGCGTCTTTGGTGAGGTACATGGCGACGCCGGTGGAGACGATGACCGCGGGTTGGCCGGAGTCGAAACCGGCGGCGGCCAGCTGCTCCACCCAGGACTTGCTCGCCTCGAAGTCGACCGGAACCAGGTGCAGCCAGTCAGGGATGCCATAGCCGAGTTCGACCAGGCGGTGGCGCTTCCAGGCCTGGGGTCCGGGCTGGTCGACCTCGAAGAGCCGCAGGCGGGAGGCGATGTCCGGCTTGCGCTGGGCGAAGGTGTCGAGCCCGGCTCCCAGGAGGACGTATTGGGCGACGCCGCGGTCGGCCTGCTCGGCGACCAGATCCTCGATGAAACGAGCGCGGGCCACAATGGCTGCCCGGAACCCGCTGGTGGCGTGCGGGTCCATGTCGGGGCGGTGGCGCCAGTTTTCATCGGGAGCTGCCAGCTGCAGGCCGATCTCGTCCTCGACCACGTGGGGCGGCGGGTCGACCTGGACGTGCATCGCCCGCCAGAGGGCGACCCGCACCGCGGTGCTGTCCGGCGCCTCGGTCTGCTCGTCTGTCATGGTGTTCCCTCTCGTCGTGGTCAGTTCTTGGCCGGAGCTTGGAGGCTCCACAGACGCCCGTCGGGGTCGCGGACCGTCATCTCCTTGGTCCCGTAATGCGTGTCCTCGAACGGCGTGACCACCTCGACGGCGGGATCGGGACGGAACGCATCTGCGTTCGGCACCTTCAGCACGATCTGCATCTGCGGCTTTCGGTCTTCGGGGGATCTCCGCGATGAAGACGTACGGACCGTCGCCGTTGCGAAGCCGGCCGGAGTTGTGGTCGGTCGCGAACTCCAGATCGAAGCCAAGCGCCTGGAAGAACTGCGCCGCTTTACCCCAGTTGTGGGTCTCCAGGAAAACGGCCTCGATTCCTTCAGTCGCCATCTCAGGTCTCCTTCTCGGTCGACTGCTGCTCTTGCCCATGGTTGTCGTCGAGGTAGGCGCGCAGCGCGTCAGCGACCAGCGCCGACAAAGACATGCCCGACTCGATGGCGCGGAACTTGACCTGCTTGATCAGCCCGATCGGCAGGTACACGTTGAACTGCTTGACTTCCTCATCACCCACCAGCTCAGGCTAGCATCCTAGTAAGCTAGCCAGGCAAAGCTGAACCAGGTCAGATCAGGTCAGGCCAGGTCGCGTCGGCTGCGAGCGGCGCTTTGAGCCACAGTCAAAGACGACTGGATCCGCTTGATGTGCCGGCGGGCGGCAACCAGGGCGCCCTGGACGAGCCGGTGGAGGCGCTGCCGGGAACCCGGCACACCGCGCTGTCGGACCACGCCGACGGCCGCGGCCATCCGAGTGGGCGGGCGTCAGTCAATGGCCACGCGGCCTCCGTCACCCGGTGCGCTGCGCGTCCAATTTCAATAGCCAGTAGCCGTTTTCGCCTGCGAGGGTCGTGTACCTCGCCTGTGGGTGGAGCTGGTTGACGTAGTCGAGTACCGCGCGCTCCGACTTGTCTGGCTCATCGAGGGCTATGTATTCCGGGGTCGTACCCTGAGTGTTGCCGACCCAGAAGACCTGAGTTCGGTTGGTGAGATGGGTGCTGACACCCTCGTTCGCCTCGACCGCCGCGCCGTCGGGGACCCTTGCCAGGACACGGGCCGCTGCGGCGGCTCGAGGGCCGGGCTCGTAGGTCGCCTTGTGGGTGAGGTCGGCCAGTGGCAGCGCTGTACTCAGTGCAACGGCTGTGGCGAGGACCGCGGCCGGTAGGTGGTCGGCGTATGAACGCCAGCGGCAGCGGGGGAGGGCGTCGGCCAGGGCGAGGAAAGCGATGGGCATGAGGACGGCGCTGTAGTGCCAGTCGGTCCCCCAGAAGTGCGGGTCGCTTGAGAGGAAGCGCCAGCCGATCGTGGGAAGGGCCGCGATAATCAGCGGTGAACCCAGTGCGAGCAGACCGCTGGTCGGCAGCAGGATCCACAGCAGGGTGCGGAACTTCTGGACCGGGGATGAGAAGAGACCGCTCAACGGATTGCCGCCACCCCCACCGAGCTTGGTTGCATAGTCGTAGTGGCCGGCAGTGTTGAACATCGGTATGACGAAGGCGACGATGATTGCGCAGGCAACCACGCCGAAGACCATCAGCGAGACCGCCAAGGGCACGGCACGGCGCTCGGTGCGGCGGGCCCGCAAGATGACGATCACCCCAATGGCGGCGGCCGTCAGGCCTAGATCGTCCTTGACGAGGACAAGAGGCGCGGCCCACAAGACCGCCGCACGCCAGCGTTGACGCAGAACGGCTTCGAGGGCGAAGGCGATCAGCGGTACAGCAAAGCAGATCTCATGGAAGTCGAATTCCACCGCACGCTGGACACCCCAGGACAGTCCGTACGCAGTACCGAGCACCAGTCCCCGTCCTCGGCCCAGCAACTGGCTGGCGGCCCGCGTGACGGGTATTACGGAGACGGCGAAGAGCGCTGCCTGGACGGTGAGGAGGGTGATGGAGGTCGGGAAGAGGCGGTACAACGGGGCGATGAACGCGATGATTGGGCTGAAATGATCGCCAAGGATATTGAAGCCCGGACCCTTGATGTCGACGATCGGTGCTTGCAGGTGAGCGTAAGCACGGACAGCCTGCTCGAAGATTCCCAGGTCCCAGGACATCGTCGCCACACGCCGGAAGCGGCAGATGGATAGGGCTGCATAGGCGGTGAAGAATATTATCGCCAGCCAATAGGGAGCGAGCTGCGGGCGGGTGGGCGATTTGGTGTCGTTCGTTATGGTCGCCTCCGGCTCACGCCGGATGGCTTGAGTGGGGTTCCCGTCGATGGTCGCGCTGGCGGAGTTTCCGCGGTACTTATTTGCTTCGATTTCCGTGGTCAAAGTCGCTCACTGCTTCCTCGGCTCGGACGGATATCGGGTCTCGGTTTTTGGGGCAGGGAAGAGTGGAGCGGGATTCTGGAGCTACCGATTCGACGGTGGGTTCCGGTGGCTGGCGCTGCCCCAAGGCGCAGTGAACGCAGCAGGGGTCAGCTCAGGAACTCCCCTCCGCGCCTGCCGCATTTCACCGATCGCGCCGCTTCCCGCATATCAATGCGATTATTGCAAAAATTCCGAAGCCGAGAAATGCGCCGCCGATCTGGTAAAGTTCCGGGTTCACTCGGCACCCGCCTCGTGGACCGCGAATAGTATTTCTACTCCCGGGCGGGGTGATTGTGGAGCGGCGGTATGCTCAGGGTTTGAGTGATCACTGAATGGCTTTAGGTGGGAAGCGCAGAAACCCTTGCCAAGCCACTGGCGAGTCAGAGCCATTTGGTGATTCCGTTCGGAGGTCACTGCTTTTTGCGGGTAGCTGCCCTCGCATATTCACCTCCAAAACGCTGTCGTCTATGTAAAATAAGTGATTTCCACTGTATGCCTCGCATTGATGGATTGCAGGTCAGCTGGTCTGAACGGCTCAAGGAAAGTCGATAGCGCATGGCCTTGCGCCGCTGGCCTCGATTGCAGGCGTCGCCCAGATCAGGGGCTGCCTGTTGGAACAGCGCGGCGAACACCCGCTGGACGTCACGAGTGGTGAGGGGGCAGCTGCTCGTCGGCCGTGCCGGGCTCGCTCAGCGGCTGCGGTGCCGACCGATGATCACGGTCGCCGCGGCGTCCCGGCACCGGACAGCACCGTCAGGATCAGGGACGCTGCTCGTCCGGCTGGACGTCGTTCGGCGGGCGGGATCGGCTCAATCAGTGGGCCACCGATTCTCGTTCGAATTGCGGGTTGCCGGCGGTCCAGGCCGCGGCGCGCGGTGTTCACGAACTCCATTTGCGCCGCGGTCAACTCGGCCTGCAGTTCCCGCCATCCCTCGGCCTGCGGGGCGTCGCGATGCACGAACACGTCCATTGCGTTGAGGACCTCTGCCAAACGACTCGCCGCCGCGACCACGCCCTCGTCGGCGACCAGACTCAAGGCCGCCAACGCACCTCCCCACCGCGCTGTCCCGTCGGGCGCCAGCGGCATGCTGGTGCGCCCGAGTGATCGTGGAGTCGACCGAGACTTCCCAGCAGCTTGCAGCATGCCGATCCTGCAGGTCACAAGCCAATTCCGAGCCAGGCCCAGCCGCGGGGGGTCGTCTTCGATCAGACGGTCGGGTCGGGCATGATCTCCCGGACCTCTTGCGCACAGCGGCATGCGGCAGCGATCTTGGCAGCCCACTCCAGCGCATCCTCACGTGAGGGCACATCAATGATCGCAAACCCGCCGAGCACCGCCTTGGTCTCCGGGTAAGGGCCGTTGGTGACGGTCCCGTCGGTGGACACGACGCTCGCCTGCTGCCTTTCCAGTCCACCGCCGAAGACCCACACAGCGGCGTCCCGAGCCTTGCGCACCACCTCGAGCGAGGCCTCGGCCACCTCGGGCAACTCCTCCTCGGGGAAGGTCATCGCGCCGTCATCAAACGAGATCAGGTACCGCGTCATACATGGCTCCCTTGACCGTTGGCCTCCTTCGGCCGCCTCTCACCCTACGACGAACGCCTCCCTTCAGAACCGCATGATGTCCGCGACTCTGCCCTCGACGCACGGTCAGCCGCGCCGCCGGCGCCGCACCAGGACGAACGTCAGGGCGGCCAGGATCACCGCGGCCCCCGCGCCGATCGCGCCCCACGGGGCCGTGGGGCGGTGGGCCGCCGCCGGCGAGGCGTCGAGCGGGATGACGGCGGTGTCGTTGCCGGGTGTGCGGTCGTAGGGGTTGAAGGTGCGGATGGTGCCGTGGGCGCCGGGGACCTGCCGGTCGATATGGATGCGGAAGCCGATGACGGTGGTGCCGCCCTCGTTGTGCACCTCGGAGAATTCGTCGTACCCGATCTGGCAGCGGAAGGCGCCGCCGGATTTCTTCGGCTGCACGCAGGCCCAGTCACCGCCGTCCCCCTCGAAGGTGTACGGGATGGAGGTGACGGTGGTTCCCTCTGGTGGGACGACCTCGAAGCCGCCCATCGACCCGTCGTCGAGCGGCCGTCCGGGCCCGTGGTCGCGCACGCCGAGCCGCACCGTGACGGTGTCGCCGACCTGGCCCCGTATGGTCGCCGTCACCGGTTCGTAGTCGGTCTGCACGTCGGTATCGACGCGGACACTGCCGCTGGTCGCGGTCAGGCCGCGGGCGGAGGTCTCGGTCAGGGCCAGCGGGGCATCGGTGCCGCGTACGGAGGTCTCGTCCAGTTGCGGCGGTTCGGCCGACCAGTTGTAGGTCAGGGTGCCGGTCAGCTTCCCCGACTGCGCGGTGTAGCGGATCGGGGCGGCGGTACGGTAGGCGGTGTGCGGCGCCGCCTTCGTGTCGAACACACACCAGGCGGTGGTGAATTCGTCCTCGAAGGTGCAGTTGCCGGGACGCGAGGTGAGCCGCAGACCGTCGCCGGCGTCGATACGGAGGCCGACGCCGTGCTTCACGGTGAACCGGCTGCGGTTGGCGAAAGCAGGGGTCAGCGACACGGACTTCCCCGGAGTGAGCCCCTTCACCGACGCCTGCTCCTCGGGCGCGTACAGGGTCGGCTCGCCCACCGTCATACGCGTACTGCCGGTGACGGGGCTCGCGTTGTCGGCCGTGACGGTGTACGTCACGGTTCCGCTGTCACCGGGCTCGACACCGTCCACGCCGTACAGGGTGAAGGGCGCGTTGGACTCCCCGTCGCCGTTCTGCACATCGCCGTATGCGCAGGTGAAAACCGGGCCTTCACCGGTGCAGTTCCCGCCCGCGCCCTTCTGCGCGCGGGCGACACCCTTCAGCCCCGAGGTGTTCACCACCACCGTGACATTACGGGCCGGTCCGCCGTCACCGCCCGCGACGGAGACGGGCAGGGTGAAGGCGCCGTTCTGCGCCTCGGCGCCCTCGTCGGCGTTGTACATCGCAAAAGTGCTCGGAGCCTCCAGCCGCAGCGTCACCCGCGCTCCGCCGTCGGCCACCGCGGGCCCGGCGGCCGTGCCGAGCACAGCGGCGACCAGGATGGCGAACCCGGCGGCGAGGGCGGCGGCCCGGGCGGCCGGAGGTCTGGGGGCGAGCACGAGCGTTCGGCGTGACTTCTTCGTCATGGGGGCGCCAGGCAAGGTGGGTTCGAGGAACACCTCGTCATCGTCGGTGTCATTCCCCTTGGGCAACTTGGTGCGCGCGCACGGGTTCGAGTCACGCACCGTCCCTGGGGGACGCAGTGGGCCTGGCCGCCCGTTCTGAAGATCCAGAATCCGCATCTTCCTCGTCACAGGTTTCGCACCACGTCCGCCCCGTCCGGGAGCCACCGATCCGCCACATCGCGGTGTGGGAGGGGGGCTCCGGTCAGACGCTGATCGATCCCGATGGACGCCACGCAAGGGAGCCTACGAGGCCTCGGTGCAGCGTTTGTGCAGCGTGCGGTGTTCCCCCGCCGCCATGAGGAAAGCATTCCCACAGGCCAAAACGGTTCTGCCGTGGTGGGGCGGGTCGGACTCGGACCTGATTCGGTGGCCTATCTCACATGAGGTTCTGTTGTCGAACCGGACATCACCGCCCGATTCGATCTTGCCGAGCTCTCCTCGGTCCCGCTCGGTCCTGGACGGTCCTGGACGGTGAGGCGATTGCCTCACGGTCGTTCGAGAGACGAGGTGAGCCGGAGCTCTCGGCGTCGCTCGAATCCTTCGAGCGACGCCGAGAGTTCGCGCGCTTCAGGATCGAAGTGCTGTATCCGAATCGGTCATGGCTGTCCGACGAGGAGCTGGCCTCCCTCATGGACGCGCTCGGGCACCCCCTACGGCAGATCCTCACTGTCTCGGCGGTCATCGAACGGCACACCGAAATACCGCTCGATTTCCTGCCCGCAGCCTCCGCCGACGGGCCCGCCCCCCACCGAGACGATCTGGCGCCCTGGGCACTCACCGGCGCCGAGAGGTGGCTGCCGCGCTCTTGGGATCGCTTCGTTGGAACAACAGGATAATTTGAAGCTCTAGGAGAACTGCCGAGGGGAGGCACATGTGGGCGACAGCGGTTCCGTGCGTCACAAGAGCGGCACGCACAAACGCCCCAGGTTGGAGGACGTGGCCGCACGAGTGGGCCTGTCCACGGCATCCGTGTCCCTGGTGCTGCGCGGCGTGCCCGGCCCGAGCGAACGGACCCGGCAGCGCGTCCTGAAAGCGGCCGCAGACCTGGGCTACCAGGTCGACCGCACCGCCAGCACGCTGGCCAGCAGGCGCAGCCGGCTGCTCGGCGTCATGGTCGACATCCACAGCCCTTTCCACGCCGAACTGGTCGAGCACCTGTACGCCGCGGCCGAGGAGGTCGGCTACGACCTCGTCCTGAGCACCCTCACCCGCACCCGCGACGAACACACTGCGGTGGAGACCCTGCTGGCCTTCCGTAGCGAGGCGCTGATCCTGCTCGGCCCGACCGCACGCGGCGACGCGCTCGCCGCCCTCGACGGCAGGGCCCCCGTCATCGCCGTCGGCCGCCGGATCGCCGACGCCGCACTGGACGTCGTACGCACCGCGGACGACGACGGCGTGGGCCAGATCGTCGATCACCTGGTCGGGCTCGGCCATCGCGAGATCGTCTACGTGGACGGCGGCAAGGGCGTCATCGCCACCGACCGGCGCCGCGGCTATCGCACCGCCATGCGTCGCCACGGCCTGGGCGACCACGTCCGGGTTCTCGCCGGAGACAACACCGAAGCGGCCGGCGAACGCGCCGTCCGTCACCTCCTCGGCGGTCCCCAACTTCCCACCGCGGTCGTCTCGTTCAACGACCAGTGCGCCATCGGCGTCCTGGCCGCCCTCGCCCGAGCCGGTGTCGCCGTCCCGGGCGAGGTGTCCGTGGCCGGCTACGACGACGACACGCTCTCCCGGCTGAGCTGCTTCAACCTGACCACCGTCAGCCAGAGCGCCCGGGAACAGGCCCGGCACGCGGTGACCGCCGCCGTCGAACGCCTTGACCAGGGCCGCACCGAGCCCCGCGAGGTCGTCCTCACCCCGCGCCTCATCGTGCGCGGCACCACAGCCGAACCGACCTGACGTGTGCCGCGAAGTGCTGTTCCCTGAGCGGCCCCGGTCGGCTGCGGGACCGCGGCTCAGCCGAGTCCGTGGCGGTGGGCATAGGCGATGGCCTGGCCGCGGTCGCGGCTGCCGGTCTTGGCGAAGATGCGATTGACGTGGGTCTTGACGGTGGCCTCACTGACGACCAGGGCTCGGGCGATCTCCCGGTTGGACAGGCCCTGGGCCATGCAGCCCAGGACTTCGGCCTCGCGGGCGGTCAGCCCGTCGGGCAACTGATCCGGTGGCCCGGCAGCCTGCTGCCGGGCCACGAGAGCCACCAGACGCGCGTGGACCGCCGGGTCGAGCAGCGCCTGCCCGCGGGCGGCGGCACGCAGCGCACGGTCGATGTCGTCGCGTCCGGCGTCCTTGGTGAGATAGCCGAGCGCGCCGGCCGCCAGCGCAGCGCTGATCGACTCGTCGTCGCTGTAGGTCGTCAGGACGACAACATGCGTATGAGGGTGCTCGGCCGTGATGATGCGGGTGGCCTCGATGCCGTCCATGCGGGGCATGCGCAGGTCCATCAGCACCACGTCGGGGGCATGCTCCACAACCTCGGCCACGGCCTGCTCCCCGTCACCGGCGGTGGCCACGACCTCGATGTCGGGCAGCCGCTCGCAGATGGTGGCGAGCCCATCGCGGATGAGGGTCTGGTCGTCGACGATCAGTACCTTCAGTACCGTCACGCCGGGACCTCCGCCTCAACCCGCCAGCCTTCGCCCACGGGGTCGGCGCCGAACGTGCCGCCGAGCAGTTCCACGCGCTCCCGCATGCCGTGCAGACCGTAACCGCTCCCGGTCGCGGACAGCTCGTGGTCCGCATCCGCCCCGGGCCCACCCGCTTCCGTGTTGACGACCACCAGCCGGGTGCAAGTGTCGCCGTAGTCGAGCTCGACGCTGACCGGCGCACCCGGCGCGTGCTTGCGCGCGTTGGTCAGCGCCTCCTGTGCGACCCGCAGCAGAGCCATCCCGGCCGCCGGGGGCAGCGACCGTACAGGGCCTTGCAGCCGGAAGACGGCACCCGCGCCGTCTGCGAGGGCGGCGAGTTGCTCATCGAGCGCCACCGGCTCGTCACGCAACGCCCGCACCGCACGCCGTGTCTCCTCCAGACCCTCGACGACCAGACGGCGGGACCGGCCGATCACGGCCCGCGCCTCGGCCTCGGCACCGTCCTCCATCAGGCTGTCCAGAGCGGTCATCTGAACCGAGAGCGCCGAGAGCGTGTGCGCCAGCACGTCATGCACCTCCCGGGCGATGCGGTTACGCTCGGCCAGCAGTTCGGCTCGCTCGTGCTCGACCAGGCTTCGCTCCCGTTCCACAGCCAGCTCGGCATCGGCCGTCTCCCGGGCCTGCCGCTGACGGCGCGCAACGCCAAGGAGCAGCCCCAGTAGCGCGCCGATGCCTGCCGCCGACAGCCCGCCGAACCCCTGCCCGGCAACCGCCGCTGAGATGGCCGCTGCGGCCACGCCGACCAGGCTCAGTGCCGCAGCCGCCACCGGATCGACCAGTGTGGCGGCGCACATCGAGGCCACGCCTACTACCACCGCCCCGAACACGGACAGGGGGGCCATCGCACCGCCGCTGGCGCCCAGCAGCGCCACCGCCACCAGGCTGAGCGTCGGACGCCCCGTGTGCTGCCCGGCCAGCCATCCCGACCAGCCCAGTCCGATACCCACGGTGAGTATCAGGGCGGCCAGATGCCGGCTGTCCAGGCCGGGACGTGTCGCCTGCACGGCCCCGTAGAGCAGCCCGGCCAGGCCGAGCAGACCCACCGCGGTGCTCAGCGCCGGCTGCTTGCGGACAGCAGGCAGCCGGTCCCGTGCCGGCGTGTGGTGATCCGTCCTCACCAGGCCAGCATGCCGCGTATCCGGCCGGGCCGGGCGCCGCTGCGGCTGCGGTACGTCGTTCACGCGGACGGCACCGGCTGCCGGCCGAGTGCGCGGCGCTCGGCCCGTCCGCGCCACCACACGATGGCGGTACGGGCGAGGACTTCGGCGAAGGCCATCAGGATGATCGCGGGCGCCCAGGCGTCCAAGCCGATGTGGTGGCTTGCCGAGAAACGGCCGATCGCCTCTCCGCCGCCGTGCGTCGTGTACAGCTGGAAGGCCAGGCGGAATCCGGCACCGAGGACCCACAGCACGGCCGTGGCGATGGTCGCGCGGATGACGATGTCGTCTTCGGCGTCGCGGTACACCTTCGTCAGTACCCCGGCGCCTGCGCCCAGTGCCAGCCCTATCAGTGTCGTCGGCACGATCAGCAGCAGGTCATTGCCCGCCGTCGGAATGTCGCGCAGGTACTGCACCCCCGCCCAACAGACGAGCACCACAGGAAGCAGCAGCATCCGCGTGGTCAGCCGACGGGCGCGCAGCTGCACCACTACCAGCCCGATGAGAGCGAGATCGATCAGCCAGTCCGTGAAACTCATGCCTCGATGATCGCTTCGCGACCGCGCCGCCGCGTCAACCCACGGGTGGCCTTCGGGTGGACTCTGGACTCCACCCATCGCCCTGAGCCGCACGCGGTGATACTCACCAATGAGTTGTGCCACGGGCAGGGTTCAGCTGTTCGTGGCGCGGGTGTGCGTTGTGAGCCCGGCCAGGACCAGGGTGAGCCAGCGGGCACGGGCGTCGGGGCTGCTGCTCTTACGGTCAATCGGTGCCCGGCAAGCCGTGGTTCGCCTTGTACCTGAGCGCCCAGGCGTCCGCCACCGGACCCACGTGCCCGAGTTTGTCAGGGTTGATCACCGAGCGGATCGTCTGGATCTGCCCGTCGAGTACGTCGAGCGCCAAGGTGCTGAGGACCTTGCCGTCCCGGTCGCGGAAGATCGCGCCCGGCTGGCCGTTCACCTGGCGCGGCTCCAACTGCACTCCGATCCGGCCGAACTGCGAGACGAGCGTGGCGAGCAACCGGACCACGCTCTCGGGACCGATGACCTGGCTGGCGAACAGCGGGGCCTTCCCGCCGCCGTCGCCGACCATGTGCACATCGGCGGCGAGAAGCTCCCTCAGCCCGTCGAGGTCCCCTTCCCGGAAGGCATCGAAGAACCGCTCCGCGAGCTCCTCACGCTCCTTACGGTCGGCTTCGAACCGGGGCCGCCCCGCATCCATGTGGCGGCGCGCCCGCACCGCGAGCTGGCGGCACGCCGCCGCCGAGCGCCCCACCGCCGACGCCACCTCGGGAAAGCCGAACCCGAACACCTCCCGCAGCACGAAGACCGCCCGCTCGAGCGGGCTCAGCCGCTCCAGCAGCAACAGGGCCGCCATCGACACCGAGTCGGCCAGCTCCGCCGACCGCGCCGGATCCTCATACGGGTCGGTCAGCAACGGCTCGGGGAACCACGGCCCGACGTACTCCTCCCGCCGGACGCGGGCCGAGCGCAGCACGTCGATCGAAATCCGCGTCACCACCGCCGACAGGAACGCCTTGACCGAGGCGGGTTGCGTGGGTGAGGCCTCGTAGCGCAACCAGGTCTCCTGCACCGCGTCCTCGGCCTCGCTCACGCTGCCCAGGATCCGGTAGGCGATCGAGAACAGCAGCGGCCGCAGCTCCTCGAACTCCTCGGTGCGCGTCACGCAAGCCCCTCCTTGAAGCCCTGGCGCCACGACGGATAGCGCAGCTCCCAGCCCAGCTCCCGCTTGGCCTTGGCATTGGAGAAACCACGCCCCTCGGTCATCATCGTCACCGCCACCTCACCGGCCAGCAGCCGGGCCAGCCACTTGGGGACCCGCATCGGCCGCTTCGCTCCCGCGCACGCGGCCAGGTAGGGCAGCCACTCGCAGGCCGGGGCCGGTTCGTCGTCGACGATGTTGAACACGCCCTTCGCCTTCTGCTCCACGGCCAGGACGGTAGCGCTCGCCGCGTCATCGAGATGTACCCAGGAGCTGTAGCCGGTGCCGGCCGCCACGAGCGGGAACTGCCGCTTGCGCACGAGCTCGACCTGGTCGTCGGTGGCGCCCGGCCCGTAGAGTCCGCCGTATCGCAGGGCCGCACCACCCGCCTTGACGACCGCGTCCTCGACGTGGCGGATCGCTCGCGCCCCCACGTGCGCGATCGTCCCCTCTTCCGGGTCCAGCGGGTCCTCCTCGGTCTTCACCCAGCCGCCCGTGCGGATGCCGTTCCAGCCGGCATAGCTCTGCGCGACGACGTTGGACACGCCGGTCGCCTCTGCGGCGGCCAGCAGGTGGTCCGTACCCTCGGTGCGCAGCCGGATGGTGGTGGCGAACCACCGGTCGATGTGCTTCATATCGGGCTTGCCGGCGTGCGCCACGGAAATCGCGGTCATCTGATGCACGATCGCGTCCGGCCGGGCCCCCGCCACCGCCTCACCGACCGACACCGCATCCAGCCCGTCCATCACGACCCCGCCTGCGCCCAGCCGCTCCAGCAGGCCCAGCTTGGCCGCGCTCGTCGTCGTAGCCGTCACCTGGTGGCCCCTGGCCACGAGCTGCGGCACCAGCCGCCGGCCCAGAACCCCGGTCCCGCCTGCCACGAACACCCGCATGACCATCACCTTCCCGATCCCGAAGCCTGTTTGCGAGACCGAGACGAGACAGCCCCGCCGAATGTGACATGGGGAGCGAAGACATCGGGGGAAGCGGCGCTGCGGTGCTGTGGGCTCGAACAGGATGCCCGGCAGGGGTGAGCTGCAGGGGGTGCGGACGTGAGGGCAGGGCAGGGCGCCGGGCCACACGGCAGCTCGGGATGCCGAGGGCCTGACCCTGCGACATCTGCTGCGGGGCCGTGAGTACTTGGCCATAGCGGCCCACGAGGTCAATCAAGGGGCGGGCGCCACTTCGTACGCCTTCCCAGCCAGCGCAGCGAGGCCAGGCCCAATGCGGTCATCATGCCCACGAGGTTGCGATCCGTGGTGGGCCCAGCCGCAGTGGCGGTTCGGAGGAGAAAACCGGCGTGCAATGCCAGCACTTCGTCGACTTGGACAGGTTCCAGATCACGGGTCAGCGGGTGGTCCTCGGCGATCGGCTGTGGATCTACGCCGCTGAGCGACACGCTCGACAGGAGCGTGACCGCATCACAGTGACGAGGACCGATCCAGGCGTGTGGCCAGTCGACGACGAAGACGCGGTCAGCGGTCAGCATGATGTTGAACGGGTACAGGTCTCCGTGCAGAAGGGTGACGCCGGCCAGCGAAGCGTTCTCCTCCAGGGCGGCGAGTTCGTCGAAATGGTGCGCCGCCCACGGCGACAGCTCTTCCACCTTCGTTCTGGCCGGGGCATCGTCCGCGAGCGCCAGCCATCCTCCGAGACGCGGCTTGGCCAGGATCATCTCGTCCACAGGCGACGGCGTCAGGACCTCCGCCATATCGGTGACTGCGGCGAGGACCCTGGTGAGATCGTCAGGCTGCCACGGCTGAGCGGGCAGATGTCCTGGAATCTCCTCGAAGGCCAGCACGACCCAGGTTCCGTCGTCGTGGGCATCGAGCAATCGCGGCGCCGGTACTTCCTTGGGAAGCCGCTGCGAGATCGCGTTCTCGCGACGGTGGAAGTCTGCCTCCGCCGGGGCCGTCAGGGAGTTCGCTGCCTTGACGAACGCACGCTTGCCGTTCGCCAGGCGCACCCGTGCGGCCAGGCCTTCGGAAAAACCGCCCGGCTGACTGGTTGCGTCGGCCACCGGGCTGCCGAGCAGCTGCTCGATCCGAGCCCTCACCGTGCGAGGCACGGCTGCCCAGGCCATCCTTCGGCTGCCCGTCGCCTCCGGCATGCCCAGGGCCGCCGTACTGAGCCTTTTGCTGGGGTCGCGCGCCACCATGGTCTCCCCCCGCCCGCAGCGGACGGCGGCAGTTCTGCGAAGGACTTTGCTGCCCCCCGGCCACACACCGCCGACTGTCGAGAGGGCCCTCCGCCGACCACGTGTCTGCTGAGATTACTGCAACCAACTCACCGCATCTCCTCTGAACGAGACACCGAGCGGCCGTCGCTACATGGTGTACACCCCAAGGTGTACACCCTAGGTTGCACACCTTGGGGTGTCGTTTTATGGTGCGGTGTGTGGACGACAGCGGCGACGTGATTTCCGAGAGCGCGCTCCGGGCGGCACGGGACGTGTGGGTGGTTTATGGCCGGCTGCGTAGGCGGCTGCTCTCCCTGGAAGGGGAGGGAGGCCTGTCCTCGGCGCAGGCTTCGGTGCTGATGCGGCTGACGAAGGACGGTCCGATGTCGGCAAGCGACCTGGCCGTGGTGGAGCGGGTGCGTCCGCAGTCGATCGCGAAGATCGTCGCCGTACTGGAGGAGGCCGGTCTGGTGGAGCGCCACCCGGATCCCGACGACGGGCGCCGCCAGTTGGTCACCGTGACCGACCAGGGACGGGAACGGCGTGCGGGAGACCGGCAGGCCCGGGAGGCCTGGCTCGCGCGGGCGCTGCAAGAGCGGGGGACCCCGGAGCAGGTGCAAGCCGTGATCGCGGCGATGGCCTTGCTGGACGAGGTCGCACAGTCGTGACCAGCTTGGTCGAGTGGATACGCGGCGGAAGGCCCTCGAATCCACAGGAGTTCAACCACAAGCTGATCGCGCCGATGATCCTCGGCTCGATCCTGAATCCGATCAACTCCTCCATGCTCGCCGTGGCGCTGGTGCCGATCGGGCGGGCGTTCCACGCCTCGCCCTCGCACACGGCCTGGCTTGTGTCAGCGCTGTACCTTGCCACGGCGGTCGGGCAACCGGTCATCGGCCGCCTGGTGGACTCCTACGGTCCGCGCCCTCTCTACCTCGTCGGCACCGCGATGGTCGGTATCGCCGGGCTGCTCGGAGTCTTCGCCCCGGAACTGTGGGTGCTGGTCATCTCCCGGGTGCTGCTGGGGTTCGGCACCTCTGCGGCGTATCCGGCCTCGATGTACCTGCTGCGCACGGAATCGACGCGCACCGGGATGAGGTCTCCGAGCGGCATTCTCGCGGCCCTGTCGGTGGCCAGCCAGGTCGTCGTCGTCATCGGTCCGACCCTGGGCGGCCTGCTGATCGGGGCAGGCGGCTGGCATCTGATCTTCGCCATCAACGTGCCGCTGTCGGCGGCCTGCCTGCTCTTGGGAGCCCTGCGCCTTCCGAAGTCGGCGACCCGGGAGAAGCAGTCGGGCAGCCACGGCGCCGGTCAGGTGGACGTACGCGGTATGGCGTTGTTCGCGGCGATGCTCACCGCGTTCATGCTCTTCTTGATGAACCCCGGCCCCACGCACTGGTATCTGCTGCTCATCGCCGCGCTGGCGGGGGCGGCCTTCGCCTGGTGGGAGCTGCACACCGGCCAGCCGTTCATCGACCTGCGGGTGCTGCGCGGCAACGCCCCGCTGCTGGCCACGTTCGGCCGCCAACTGCTGGCGTACACCACCTCGTACGCCTTCTTGTACGGCTTCACCCAGTGGCTGGAGGAAGGGCGTTCGCTCAGCGCCTCATCAGCCGGTCTGATCCTGCTGCCGATGTCGGCGGCCGCCATCGCGGTGACCGCCCTTACCGGGCGCAAGGCCGAAGTCCGCGGCAAACTGATCACCGGCGCGCTGGTCCAGATCGCCGGCTGCGCGGCCCTGCTGTTGCTCGACGCCGCCAGCCCTATCTGGCTGCTGGCCCTCATCGGCGCGGTCATCGGCATACCCCAGGGCCTCAACGGCCTGGCCAACCAGAACGCCCTGTACGCCCAGGCCGACCCCCAACGCATAGGCTCCTCCGCCGGGCTGCTGCGCACCTTCATGTACCTCGGCGCACTCCTGGCCTCCGCAGCGAACGCCGTCTTCTACAAGCACGGTGCCACCACCGGCGGCCTGCACCACCTCGCCTGGCTGCTGCTCGTGGTGGCCGGGCTCTTCCTGCTCGCCGGCGTCATGGACCGCTCGCTGGGCCGCATCGGCCGCACCGATGACGACCCCCAGGGCGAAGAGGGCCAAGTCCCCTCCGCGGATAACGCCGTTCAGCAGCCGGGCGACCCCAGATCCCGATAACACCCCGAACCGCTCAGACCCTCCAGCACCACTGCACGATGTCCTCCCAGAAAGGCTCCACCATGCCCCTCACCGCCCTCGACCCCAAGACCGCGCTGGTCGCCATCGACCTGCAGGACGGCGTCCTGGCGATGCCCGGCACCCCGCATCCCACCGCCGACATCCTGGCCCGCACCGTCGAACTGGCCGACGCCTTCCGCGAGCGCGGCATGCCCGTCGTCCTGGTCCGCGTCACCGCCGCCCCGGACGGCTCCGACACCCCGGCCGGACGCACCGACGCCTCCCGGCGCGCAGGCAGCCTGCCGGCCGGCTGGGACCAGATCGCCGAGGCCCTTACCGGGCACGCCGAGGACATCACGGTCACCAAGCGGAACTGGTCGGCGTTCTACGGCACGGACCTCGACCTGCACCTGCGCCGCCGCGGCATCACCCAGATCGTGCTCACCGGAGCGGCGACGAGCATCGGCGTGGAGTCCACCGCCCGAGCCGCCCACGAACGCGGCTACCACGTCACCGTGGCAACTGACGCCATCACTGACAGCGACGCCGACGCCCACCGCAACAGCGTCGAGAAGATCTTCCCCCGCCTGGCCGAGAGCGGCACCACCGCCGACATCCTCGACCTCCTCGCCAAGGCGCATCCCTGACCCGCTCCGGCCGCCCCTCGACATGAGGAGAACCGACCCGGTCGGCGCCGAGCCCGGAACGTAGCCTGCCGCCTGTTCCGCGACAGCGGAGGTTGAGCGTGTGTGCCGCTGACGGTGATCGATTACGCCTGGTTCGTCGTCCCGGGGGCGCCCTCACGGGCAAAGCGCCCGGGAGTGGTGCCCACGAGTCGTTTGAAGTGCCGGCTCAAGTGCGACTGGTCGTAGAAGCCGGCTGCGGCCGCCACCTCTCCCGGCGGCTGTCCATCGAGCAGCAGCCGCCGGGCGTGGTCGATCCGGCGGGCCGTCAGGTACTGGTGCGGGGCGATGCCGAAGGCGCCGCTGAACGCCCGCACCAGGTGCGTGGGGTGGGCGTGCAGCAGCGTCGCGGCCTGGTCCAGGGTCACCCCCTGGAGCAGCTGTTCGTCGAGGAGTTCCCGCAGGCTGTGGGCCACACCGCGATCGGGTGCCCGCCGGCGCGCGACGAGCCGGGGCCGCAGATGGGTGCGCAGCCGTTCGCAGATGAGGGCGAGGCGGCTCTGCGCTTCGAGTTCGTCGCCCCTGTCCCCCAGGGCGGCGTGCAGCTGTCCGATACGTCGGCGCAGGAGGGGGTCGACGAGGTCGGGGCCGTCCACCGCCGGGCCGATGAAGCTCTCATCCAGCTGCGTCAGATCCAGATAGAGGACCCGCTTGCGAAAGCCGTGCGAGGTGGCGGGCGAGCCGTTGTGCGGTACCTGCGGCGGGAGCAGGGACACCGTGTCGCGCGGGGTGCCGCGCTCGTGGCGGTTCAGGTCGTAGCGCACCGCGCCGTCGTCGACGATGAGCAGTGTCCATACGTCGTGGACGTGCATCGGGTACGCGTGCTCGGTGAAATGTGCGTGGAAGACCTCCACAACACCCGGGACCTGCGGGCGCCACGCGGAAACCTGCTGCCGGGCCGGCATCAGATTCCCTTACGCGTGGGTGGAGTCACGCAAGGAATGTACAAGACGGTGCGGCAGGACGGTCGGCACCCTCAGAGCATGACGACCGACAATGCACCTGTACGTTTCGACACCAAGATCGCCGTACTGCTGCGCGAGGACCTTCAGACCTGGCAGCGGCTGAACGTGACCGCGTTCCTGGTCAGCGGCCTCGGCTCACAGCTGCCCGAGGTGATCGGCGAACCGTATGCCGACGCCGACGGCACCCCGTATCTGCCGATGTTCCGCCAGCCCGTCCTGGTCTTCGAGGGGACGAAGGAGACACTGACCGCGGCGCACAGCCGAGCCTTGTCGCGCTCGCTTCCCCGGTCGGTGTTCACCTCCGACCTCTTCGCCACGGGCAATGACCGGGACAACCGCGCGGCGGTTCGGGCCGTGACGAAGGACCAGTTGGATCTGGTGGGTCTGGCCGTGTACGGGCCGCGCAACGCGGTCGACAAGGTACTCAAGGGCGCCAGAATGCACCCCTGATCGCCGGCGGAGAGCTGCGCCGCACGAGTGACGGCGACTCCTGAGAACGATCCAGAGCTTGTCCTCGGCTCACTCGGTCAAGTCCTGTCAGGCGCGCGGTGCCGGGAGGTGGGCCCGGGCCTCGGCGGAGTCCGGGAGGTCGGTGCCGGCGAGGAGGGTGTCGGCCTCGGCGCGGCAGACGGCGGCCTCGGCGGGCCGGTGGGCGGCGAGGAGGGCGCGCGTGAGGTGGAGCAGGGCGACGCCGAGGCGGGTGCGGTCGCCGAGGCCCCAGCTCCCGCAAATCCGTCGTCCGGCCCGTGAAGTCATCGACGGACGAGGGAAGTTCGGCTGGTGCCACCCAGCGCAGCGGCCCGCCACCGCCCGCCGCGGGACTTCCCCGGTCCTCCGCCAGGCGCTGTTGCCAGACCGCGAACCCCACCGTCACCAGCGCCAGCACCACCAGCGGCCACGCCAGCCCTCGCAGCGGGCCCACCGGCCCTGGCAGCGTGCCACTGGTCGCCACGTTCACGGCCACCGCGAGCAGCACCGACAGCAGGCTCGACGCCGACGCCAGCACGGGCGTGTGTTTTCCTGTGCGGCGGTCAGCCGAGCCAGCGGCCGTCGCGCATGAGGTCGCGTCCCCGCAGCTCGTTCGCCTCACGCCAGGCCTGGATGCGCCGCGGCCGGATCAGGAAGTACTGATAGGGCTCGTCGAGTTCGCGCGGGTCGAATCCGGTCTTGGTCGCGAACGCGTCGCCCGTCTTGGGGGCGAGGTCGGCAAGGTCCACCGGCTCGGCGGTGCCGTCGACGACGACGACGTCGCGGGTCGGCCCGAGGCTGAGGCGCACCCGGCCGTCCGCCAGCAGATTGCGGCCGGTGACCGAGGCGCGCGGCGTGGAGATGAGCCGACCGCGAAGCAGACCTCGGTGACGCTGAGCTCGCCACGACGCAGCAGAGCCGCCGCGCGCTCGATGCGACGCGTCATCAGGTACGTGTACGGCGACTCACCGTACGCGAGCCGGAACTGGCGGCTGAGGTGCCCGGCGGACATGTTCACGCCGCGAGCGAGCGCCTCGACGTTCAACGGCTGCGCGTACTCCCGGTCGATCCGGTCGCGGACGCGGCGCAGTCGCGCGAGGTCGCCCCGGCGATGCGCCGCGGTGCGTGCGCGCCCCCACGAGGGGTGACACATGAGAGAACTCCTGTTCAGCGCTGTATCGATGTATCGATGGCCGCCCGACTCCTCGCAGGTGGTCGCAACGCAACGCCGACCATCATGGCCGAATCAGAATCGAGGGCCGGACGGCTCAGCGCAGTTCCTGGATGCGGACCAGGTTGCCCGCGGGATCACGGAAGGCGCAGTCGCGGATGCCGTACGGCTGCCCGGTCGGCTCCTGGACGACTTCGGTGTCGCCGGCCTGCACCTTCTCGAAGGTGCCGTCGAGGTCCCGGGTGGCCAGCAGGATCCAGCCGTAGGTGCCCTTGGCCATCATCTCGGTGATGGTGCGGCGCTCGTCGTCAGTGATGCCGGGGTCGGCTGCGGGCGGCGCCAGGAGGATGGAGGTGTCGGGCTGGCCGACGGGGCCGACCGTGATCCAGCGCATCGTGCCTTGTCCGACGTCGCTGCGGACCTCGAAGCCGAGGGTGTCGCGGTAGAAGGCCAGGGACGCGTCCGGGTCGTCATGCGGGAGGAAGCTCGTGTGAATGGTGATGTCCATGGCCCTCACGCTAGGCGCGGCTCCGTGACCCGCGCTTCTCGATTCCTGACCGGTCCGGCCGCCTCAAGGGGGCCGGGACGGCCAGCTCCAAGGGTTGGCAAGGAATTGCGTCGCGCCGGCGAGCAGCGGACCGTACTGTCGCCGCCATGAAGCTGCTCTCCGTCAATGTCGGCAAGCCCCAGCCCAACCCGTGGAAGGGTCTCAGCGCGACAGGCATCGACAAGAGGCCTGTCGACGGTCCGGTCGCCGTCAGCGACCCCGGCCCCAAGGGCACTGGCTCGGTCGGTCTGGTGGGCGATCGCGTCTATGACGTAAAGCACCACGGCGGCTCCGACCAGGCTGTCTACGCCTATGCCCGCGAAGACCTCGACGGGTGGCAGGCCGAGCTGGGCACGCCGCTTGCCAACGGAGCCTTCGGGGAGAACCTCACGACCCTTGGCCTGGATGTCAACGGTGCTCTGATCGGCGAGCGTTGGCGCATTGGATCCGAGGTCGTCCTGGAGGTGTCGTGCGCACGGATCCCGTGCGCGACGTTCCAGGGGTGGCTGAAGCGCGACGGCTGGATCAAGCGGTTCACCCAGGCCGCACTGCCAGGCGCGTACCTGCGCGTGATCGAACCCGGAGACATCCGTGCCGGCGACCCGGTCGAGATCGTGCACCGGCCCGACCACGACGTGACCGTTGCGCTCGTCTTCCGTGCGATGACACTCGAACCGGATCTGCTGCCGCGGTTGCTGGCCGCGGACGCGCTGCCGCAGGCGGACAGGGAACTGGCCCGTAGGCGTACGGCCTCGGACTGAGGCTCGGCGGCGTGGAGTTCGCCGCCACCGCGCTGATCGGGATCCGGCGTGCTGGGTGCCGAACCGGTGAAGGCCTGTACGCCCCCTCGTGTTCAGGGCTCTTGAGTCCGGGAACTGTCGACGTCAATCAGCGGCGAGAGTGCCTGGCGGAGGTCTTCGATCTGTCGGTAGTGGAGAGCGGCCATTCCTGCTTCGCGGGCAGCCACGACGTTGGCGGCGGTGTCGTCGATGAACAGGCAGCGTTCGGCTGCGGTTCCGAGGCGTTCGGCAGCGATGAGGTAGACGTGGGGATCGGGTTTCGCAACGCCGATGCGAGCGGTGTTCACCACTACGTCGGCGAGGTCGGTGAGTCCTTGTCGGGCAAGGTCCCGCTCCAGCCGGACGCCGTCGATGTCGCAGAGCACGGCGTCGTACGGCAGAAGAGGCATGCCTATTGCTCCTTCGGTGATCGTTCGACGGCTGACTGTTCGAGGCGGGGTTCATAGCCCGGTGCCTGTCCTGTGGACAGGCCCGCCGCTCGAGTGCGACGGGCCACATGAACGGAAGCAGTCACTGCTTCGTGCACTTCGGGTACGACGAATCCTGGGAGCACTTGTAGTAGTCCGAGCTCGACACATCGAACTCGACCTCGTCGCCCTTGGGTGTACGGACGGTCAGCTCGTACTCGGTGTGGCACGAGCGGCGCTTCTTCTTGCCGGTTCCCTTGGTCTTGCACTCCCGGTCGGTGTCCTTCGCTATGACCTTCCCGGCTGGGCCGGCATCGTGCTGATCGGAACAGCCGGTGAGGCCGAGGGCGAGCGTGGCGGCCGCAGTGACAGCAAGGGCAAATCGGATACGCATAGTCAGTTCTCCTTCAGAATCAGCAGGTACTGGTACATCGCCCGCTTGTGACGGACGTCCTCGACCGGGTGGTGCGCGCCGGTCGCTTGCTCCGGCAGCTCATGATTGCCGGTCTTGGCAGCGAGTGCCTTGAGATCGAAAAACCAGGTCGGGATGGTGTAGGTCAGATTGGTTTCTTCACGTGGGGGGGGGCAGTGTCGATGGACTTCGGGCACTGGCTCGACTTGTGGTTGGCTGGCGCGCGTTCGGTGACGATTGAGATCGGGGAGAACGTGGCAGGGCATCCTGACATCGCCCCGTGGACATGCTCACCAGGCCAGTGGCTTTGGGCCAGGGAGTTACAGGGCGATCAGACCGGCTGTCGTCTCCTTGAAGCCGCAGGCATCGAAGTAGAACGAACGCAGGCGCTCCTCGAAGTCAACATGAAGCCACGCGCAGTTGGCCGCACGAGCTTCCTTGGCCGCGGCTGCGACAAGCGCGGCGCCAACTCCTCGTGCGCGCCATGGCTGTGCGATCACCGTGTCCAGGAGAAAGGTATGAGCCCCGCCGTCCCAGGCGACGTTGACGAAGCCGATGAGGGTGCCGTGTTCCCACGCGCAGACCCAGCCGAGGCTGTGACGCTGCAGTCGCGTTCGCCAGTCGGTCTGAGTGACCGGGTGGCCGAAGCCTTCGGCATGCAGCGCGTTGAGGGAGGCATTGTCGAAGTCGCCCCGCCACTCGTACTTGATCGTCACGCTTCGATCGTAAAGCAGTCGTTGTTCCTGGCTCTTGGTGAATGATGACGCCGCGCAATCCGCCTCAAAGGCCGACACCTCACTCTGAGACGCCAGTTACTCTGCCCCTTCTCACAACCCTCATAAAAAATCTGGGAAAGCGCTGTCACAGCTCTCGACAATCGCACCGGTTGCCCCGACGCTAGCGACAGCAACACCTTTCACACCGGCCTTCAGGGTCCGCCCTCCCACCCCCCACCCCGGAGATGGCATGAGCGCATCAGAGAAGCCCTCGGAGGCGTCCTCGGAGCAGTCAGCAGGACGCCTCTCGGAGAAGTCGACGGTTCGCCGCAGAGCCGTGCTGGCTGCTGCGGGCGGCGCGTTCCTCAGTGGCGCCCTGGGCACGGGCATCGCCCACGCCGACGCTACGATCGCCGTCAACCCCGGGTCTACGTACGGGAATTGGGAGGGCTGGGGCACCTCGCTGGCCTGGTGGGCGAACGTGTTCGGCAACCGGGACGACTTCGCCGACCTCTTCTTCACCACCAAGTCCATCACGTACAACGGAACAACGCTCCCGGGCCTGGGCCTGAACATCGCCCGCTACAACCTCGGCGCGTGCAGCGGGAACAGCGTCAACGGCGAGAGCATGGTCGCGTCACCGAACATCCCCGCCTTCAAGCAGATCGAGGGCTACTGGCAGGACTGGAACAACGAGGACCCGACGTCCTCGGCCTGGGACTGGACGGCGGACGCCACTCAGCGCGCCGCACTGACGAAGGCCGTCCAACGCGGCGCGACGGCCGAGCTGTTCGCCAACTCCCCGATGTGGTGGATGTGCTACAACCACAATCCGTCGGGCGCCTCCGACGGCGGCAACAACCTCCAGTCCTGGAACTACCGCCAGCACGCCTCGCATCTGGCCGCGGTGGCCCTGCACGCGAAGAACAACTGGGGCGTGAATTTCGCGACCGTCGACCCCTTCAACGAGCCCGCCTCCACCTGGTGGACCGCCACCGGCACCCAGGAGGGCTGTCACATGGACCCCGCGGTCCAGGCGGCCGTTCTCCCGTACATGCGCAGTGAGCTGGACAAACGCGGGCTGACAGGCATCCGTATCTCCGCCTCCGACGAGACGAACTACGACACGGCCCGCTCCACGTGGGCCTCCTTCAACTCGTCCACGAAAGCCCTGGTCAACCAGGTCAACGTGCATGGATACCAGGGGGCGGGCGGCCGCCGCGACCTCCTCTACACGGACGTGGTGACGACGTCCGGCAAGAAGCTCTGGAACTCCGAGACCGGCGACAGCGACGGCACCGGCTGGACCCTGGCCCGTAACCTCTGTTACGACTTCCGCTGGCTGCACCCGACAGCCTGGTGCTACTGGCAGGTGATGGACCCGTCGACCGGCTGGGCCATGATCGCGTACGACCAGAGCACGCTCCAGCCGACGACGGTCCAGACCAAGTACTACGTCATGGCCCAGTTCAGCCGTCACATCCGCCCCGGCGTGACGATCCTGGACACCGGGGTGAGTTACGCGGTAGCGGCCCTGGACACGACGGCGAACCGCCTGGTGATAGTGGCGCTGAACACGTCTTCCTCGGCCCAGACCTTCACCTTCGACCTCTCGCGCTTCGGTACCGTGACGGGTGGCACGGGCGGTCTGGTCCGACGCTGGAACACCCTCACCTCCGGCAGCGGCGACCTCTACCGGGAGTACGCGGACACCTATCTGAACGGAAAGTCGGTGGCCGTGCCGTTCGCGGCGGGAGCGGTTCAGACGCTGCAGGTGGACGGGGTGGCTGCCTAGGCCCTGTCGTCAAATTGCCGCCTGCCTCGCGGTGTCTGGCACGCACGCTCGCCGCGTTGCCGAAACGCCCACGTGGCTCCGCCACGAGGGCGCTCCGGCGCCTTGCGATCGCACGCACCAGAC
>NZ_JBSFWK010000052.1:0-63224 GCF_053594815.1 Streptomyces sp. NPDC002577
CGCCAGGTCAGCTGCCGGGAGGTCCTGAGCCACTTGATGTGCTGGTTGACCATCGAGTCGACGATGTGGACGAACGCCTCGTAGCAGGAGAACAGGCCGTGCCGGCCGGTGAGCAGATAGCCCTCCAGCCAGCCCTGGCACAGGTGCTCGGAGAGGATCTCCATGACCCGGCCGTGCCGGGACAGGTGCTCGTCGGTCGGCAGGACCTCCGCCTGCCAGGCCTTGCCGGTGGCGCCGAACACGGCGCCCAGCCGGTTGGACTCGGTCTCGTCGGGTCCCACGACCCGGAAGTCACGGCGCTCCTGCGTGGCCGCCATGATCTGCTCGACAAAGGCGCCGAGGACCCTGGTGGGCTCGTGCATCGTCGCGCCCGGCTTGTCCACGGGTACGGCGAAACGCTCCAGCTCCGGCATCGGCAGTTCGCGTACGAGCAGGCCGCCGTTGGCGTGCGGCGTGGAACCGAGCCGCAGGGCGCCTTCGGGGATGCAGGCGAGGACGTGCTCGCGGGGCCGGCCGTGCTCGTCGAAGAGCTCCTCGGGCCGGTACGAGCGCAGCCAGGCCTCCAACTGCCGCAGGTGCTCGGGGTTTTCGCGTACTCCGGCGAGCGGCACCTGGTGGGAGCGCCAGGTGCCCTCGACCGGTGTGCCGTCGACCTCGGCGGGACCGGTCCAGCCCTTGGGCGTGCGCAGCACGATGACGGGCCAGCGCGGGCGCTCGGTCGCGCCGTCCTCGCGGGCCGCCCGCTGCGCGCTGTCGATGCGGTCCAGGGCCTGGTCGAGCGCCGCGGCCATGGCCTGGTGCACGGCTTTCGGGTCGTCGCCGGTGACGTGGATCGGGTCGTGGCCGTAGCCGCGCAGCAGCTCGTCGAGCTCGGCCTCGGGCAGCCGGGCCAGCACCGTGGGGTTGGCGATCTTGTAGCCGTTGAGATGGAGGATCGGCAGCACGGCACCGTCGTGGACGGGGTCGAGGAGCTTGTTGGAGTGCCAGGACGCCGCCAGCGGTCCGGTCTCCGCCTCGCCGTCGCCGATGACGCAGGCGACCAGCAGACCGGGGTTGTCGAGCGCGGCGCCGTACGCGTGCGCGAGGGAGTAGCCGAGCTCGCCGCCCTCGTGGATGGAGCCCGGGGTCTCGGGGGCGACGTGGCTGGGCACGCCGCCGGGGAAGGAGAACTGCCGGAAGAGGCGCTCCATGCCCGCTTCGTCCCGGGTCACGTCCGGGTAGGTCTCGGTGTAGCTCCCCTCCAGCCAGGAGTTGGCGAGGACGGAAGGGCCGCCGTGGCCGGGGCCCCAGATGCACACGGTGTCGCGGCCGCGGGCCTTGATGGCGCGGTTGAGATGCGTGTGGACGAGGTTCAGGCCCGGCGATGTGCCCCAGTGGCCGAGCAGCCGCGGCTTGATGTGCTCGGGGCGCAGCTCCTCCTTCAGCAGCGGATTCGTCATCAGGTAGATCTGGCCGGCGGACAGATAGTTGGCGGCCCTCCAGTGGGCGTCCAGGGTGCTCAGTTCGTCGTCGGTCAGTACCGTGCTGTCCTGGCGCTTGACCTTGCGCATGAATGGCTCCGTAACGTCGTAGGCGGGCGTCGTCGGGGTAGGGAGGCGGTATGGCCGTGAACAAGCCGGAGGAGTCGGCCGCCCTGTCGCGGAAGGTCTACGAGCGCGAGCTGCTGCGGCTGCAGACCGAGCTCGTGAAGCTTCAGGAGTGGGTGCGCGCCGAGGGCGCCCGCCTGGTGGTGGTCTTCGAGGGACGGGACGCCGCGGGCAAGGGCGGCACGATCCAGCGGGTCGCCGACCGTCTCAATCCGCGGGTCGCCCGGATCGTCGCGCTGCCCGTACCCACCGAGCGGGAGCGCTCTCAGTGGTACTTCCAGCGGTATGTCGCGCATCTGCCCGCGGCGGGCGAGATCGCGCTCCTCGACCGCAGCTGGTACAACCGCGCGGGTGTCGAGCACGTCATGGGCTTCTGCACGAAGCAGGAGCACCAGCGGTTCCTCCACCAGTGCCCGATCTTCGAGCGGATGCTGGTCGAGGACGGGATCCTGCTGCGCAAGTACTGGTTCTCGGTGAGCGACGCCGAGCAGGAGAGGCGCTTCCGCCAGCGTCTGGAGGACCCCACGAAGCGGTGGAAGCTCTCGCCGATGGACCTGGAGTCGATCAGGCGCTGGGAGGACTACTCGCGCGCCAAGGACGACATGATGGTGCACACCGACATCCCGGAAGCGCCGTGGTTCGTGGTCGAGAGCGACGACAAGCGCCGGGCGCGGATCAACATGATCGCCCATCTGCTCGACTCGGTTCCGTACCGCGACGTGCCCTTCCCCGATCTCGAACTGCCGCCCAGGCCCCCGTCCAAGGGCTACGAGCGCCCTCCGCGCGACCTGCAGACATACGTCCCCGACCGCGCGGCGGATCTGACGGACTGAGCCGGCCACAGGTCACACCCGCTGCGGTACGACGGCGACGGGGCAGGCGGCGTGGTGCAGCACCGAGTGCGCGATCCGGCCCAGCTGAAGACCGAAATGACCATGGCCGTGGTAGCGCTGGGCGCCGACGACCAGCAGATCGGCCATGGAGGACGCCTCCCGGAGCACCCTGCGGGCCGTGCCCTCGACGGTCCGCCGGCGCAGCATGACGCCGGGATGGTCCTGCTCGGCCTCCTCCAGGGCCTCGTCGAGGATCTCGGCGGCCCGCGTCTCGTGATAGTGCGCCGGGTCGCCGGCCATCAGCGGATGGTTCGCGGGCTCGTGCGCGGGGCGCCGCCAGGCCCGTACGACGTGCAGCTCGGCGCCACGTGCCTCGGCCTCCTCGAAGGCGAAGCGCACGGCCGCCGCGCCCCGGGGCGGTTCGCCGAGGCCGAGGACGACACGCCGGTGGCCGCTGTGCTGGTCGTGGCTGCCGCGCAGCACGATCACCGGGCAGTCGGCATGGCCGGCGAGCGCCAGGCTCACCGAGCCGAGCGCCAGTTCGGCGACACCGCTGCGGCCCCGCGACCCGGTGACCAGCATCGAGGCGTTCCGGCCCGCGCGCAGCAGCGCGGTCACCGTGTCCTCGGGCAGAACGGCGGTGCAGATCTTCGCTTCGGGGTTGCGCAGCCGGACCCGTTCGGCCGCCGCGCCGACGATGTTCTCGGCCATCGCCCGCTCCGACGGCTCGCCCACGTCCTCGGCGAGCGCGGCCCCCTCGTATCTCTCCCACAGCGACGCGTGCACCACGCGCAGGTGCACCCCGTGCAGCACGGCCTCGTCGGCGGCCCACTCGGCGGCGCTGAGACTCGGCTCGGACCCGTCCACGCCCACGACCACGGGCAGCTCCATGGTTTCCCACCGCCTAGACCTCACCAGCCGGAACACCCCTTTTGCGGTGCTGGGTGCCCCCGATCGAGCCGATGACACGGGTTCCTGGGTGAGACTGGTTCCAGTCGGCCCCATGTCCAACATCGGGAGTCGCGGGTGGCCGCGCAACGGCGGTGGCTCCACATGGGCGAACAGGACACCCGCCGGGCACCGATGAGTTTGCGGCCCCGGACCGGTCGGTACAGCTGCACACGCTCATCTGCAAGGAGGTACCGATGGCAACAAAGGGATTCACCACGTGCCTGTGGTTCGACGGGCAGGCCGAGGAAGCGGCGAACCACTACATCTCGATCTTCAAGGACTCCAGGCTCGGGCGGATCGTCCGTCACGGAGAGGCGGGGCCGGGTCCCGTCGGCTCCGTCCTGACCGTCGAGTTCGAGGCCAACGGCCAGAAGTTCGTCGCGCTGAACGGCGGGCCGCAGTTCACGTTCAACGAGGCCATCTCGTTCCAGATCTTCTGCGACGACCAGGAGGAACTCGACTCCTACTGGGACCGGCTCTCCGAGGGCGGCCAGGAGGTCGCCTGCGGCTGGCTCAAGGACAGGTACGGCGTGTGCTGGCAGGTCGTCCCCGCCGGTCTCATCGAGATGATCAGCGACCCGGACCCGGAGAAGGCGAAGCGCGCCACCGAGGCGATGATGTCGATGGTCAGGTTCGACATCGCCGCCCTGGAGAAGGCGTACGCAGGCGGATAATCCCAGCCCTCGGACGCTCCCCCGCTTCCGCGCGCCCTGCGGCACCCTGTACCACGTTGGTGGTCGGTGGTGCCGCAGAGCCGGGAAGTGACCAGGGATGCCTCAAGTACGTGGTGCAGCACTGTCTGTGCCGGTGGCCGAGTTCGTGAAGCGGAGCCGCGAGCCCATCGTCGTACAGACGCTGCGTTCCACCGCCGCGGCCACCATCGCCTACGTCGTCGCCCTCCAGCTGAGCGACGAGCCGGCACCGCTGACGGCTCCGCTCACCGCGCTGCTGGTCGTCCAGGTGACTCTCTACGCCACGCTGACCACCGGCATCCGCCGGGTGAACTCGGTCGTGGTCGGCGTGCTGATCGCCATCGGGTTCAGTGTGCTGGTGGGGCTGACGTGGTGGAGCCTCGGCCTGATCATCCTGGCGTCCCTCACCATCGGCCACTTCGTCCGCGTGAGCGAGTTCGTCCCCGAGGTGGCGATCAGCGCCATGCTGGTGCTCGGCGTGACCCGCGTGGCCGACACCGCGTGGGACCGGGTCCTCGAGACGCTGATCGGCGCCGCGGTGGGCCTGGCGTTCAACTTTCTGCTGGTGCCGCCCGTGTGGGTCGACGAAGCGGGCGCCTCGATCGTGGACCTGGCCCGCCGTATGCGCCGTCTGCTGCTGCGCAGCGGCGAGGAGCTGACCTCCCCCACAGCGCCCGAGGAGGCGGCCGACCGGCTGCACGAGGCGCGCCGCCTCGACCACGACATCGCCGAGGTCGACGCGGCGCTGCGGCAGGCGGAGGAGAGCCTGCGGCTCAACCCGCGGGTGAAGGAGGGCTTGCTGCACCGCGTCGTGCTGCGGACGGGACTCGACACCCTGGAGATCTGCACGGTCGTGCTGCGTGTCCTGGCCCGCACCCTCACCGATCTCGCCAAGGTGCGGCCCGACGAGCCGCTCCTCCCACGGGACGTCGGTGTGGCCCTGCAGGAGCTGCTGGGCCATGTCGCCGACGCCGTGGTCAGTTTCGCGGTGCTGGTCACCACCCAGGTCAGCGAGAACGCCGAGGCCGCCGAGGCCCGGCTCGCCGGTGAACTGGCCGCGGCGAACACGAGCCGCGACAAACTGGCACTGGTGCTGCTGGACGGCGTGGAACAGGACCCCCGCCACTGGCACCTCCACGGTGCGCTGCTCACCGAGGTCAACCGCATCCTCGACGAGCTGGACCTGGAGCACCGCTCCAAGCGTCTGCTGGAGGAGCTCGACCGCAACGCACGCGAGCAGCGGGAGCGTTATCCGTGGCTGGCCCGTATCCGTCACCGGCTCGGGTGGGACGGGTGGTCGCGGAGCGACAGGTCGTGACGGTCTGTACGGTGCCACGATCGTGACCGCCGTCCTGCCGCCACTGCCCAACCGCGCTCGCCCGCGCCTCTGCCCGGCCGCGGGCAGGCGCCCACAGCCGGGCAGAATGCTCCCCGCTCTCCCGCTCTCCCGCTCTCCCGCTCTCCCGCTCTCCCGCGACCAGAGCACACTCGTGACGCCGTCAAGACTCCTTGCCGCGACCGGTCAGCGTGTCACGGAGCCGGTCGACGAGTCCGACGCCCGGTGCCAGCAGCTTGTTCGCGGGCGGCTTGTCGGGGGCGGACGGGTGCGGGCGGGTGGGCGCCGTCTTCTTGGCCGTCCTCACCTTGTCCCCGAGGTCGTTCAGCGTCTCGGCGGTGCAGGACCTGCGCAGGCGAGGGAAGAGGTTCTCCTCCTCGTCCGTGATGTGCTCCCGGATCTCCGAGATCAGCTGGTTGATCAGCGTGTCGAACTGGGGATCATCGGCCTCGAGGCCCTCGAGGTCCTTCATGGTGCGCTCGGCCCGGGCGTGGTCCTCCAGCTCCTTGTCCGCGATCTCCCCGCCACCGGGGACGTGCTCGCGTACCGCCGGATAGAGATATGCCTCCTCCGCCACCGAGTGCCGGACCAATTCGATGGTCGCCCGGTCGGCGTGCTTTTTCCGCATTCGGTCGCCGGACGGCAGCCCCTCGATCTCGACGAAGATATCCTCGACTTCCTCATGGTCGGTGATCAATTCGGCGATGACGTCTCCGCCGTGTCCCATTTCGCTGCTCCTCTGTGCGTTCCCAGGGCCTTCCCCTCCCGCACGAAGGCCCACCCGGACGACAGTGAAACCCCCCGGTGCGGGAACCCGCGCATTCCGGACCGCGTTGGCGCCGCGGCTACGCCCCATCGGACCAGGGGCGATGGCCCGCCCGGCCGCACGAGTGACGCTCCGGACTGGCAGCAGGAAAGACATCTGTATTGCCGTCGGAAATGGCCGGACAGGGCTTCCTGTTTATTCTGGGAGGTCCGGGAGATCTGGAACGGACGTCGATTCAGGCGGGCAGATCATGAGAGAGTCCGGTATCGACTACGAGAGGGTATTCAACGCGCTTACCAGCGCCGTGCTGCTGCTCGATCCGGACCTGGTCATCCTTGACGCGAACCCGATGTACCAGCGTCTGTCCGGCCGCCCGCGCGACCAGTTGGTGGGCCGCCGTCTGTTCGACGTGTTCCCCGACAATCCCACGGATCCTTCCGCCTCGGGGATACGCAACCTCAGAGCGTCCCTGCACCGGGTCGTGGCCACCGGCAAGCGCGACAGCATGGCGCTGCAGCGCTACGACGTCGAGATACCGGACCGGCCTGGCGTGTTCGATGAGCGGTACTGGAGCCCGGTCAACAGCCCCGTTCTGGATCCGGACGGGAAGGTGGCGCTGATCGTCCACCGGGTCGAGGAGGTCACCGAGCTCATGCGGGCCCGCGGACAGGGGGACGGCGGGGACCGCCAACGGCTCATGGAAGCCGACCTCTTCACCCGCGCCGGGGAGCTGCAGGAGGTCAACGAGCAGCTGCGCGAGGCCCACGCGCGGGAACGCGAGGTGGCCCTCGCGCTGCAGCGCGCCATGCTGCCGCCACCCGAGCGGGTCCGGCGCCACAGGGTGGCGGTGCGCTACCGGCCCGCCCTCGGGACGCTGAACGTGTGCGGCGACTGGTACGACCTCGTAGATCTGAAGGACGGCCGGATCGCGGTCACCGTCGGCGATGTCGTCGGTCACGGTCTGGAGGCGGCCTGCGTCATGGGGCAGCTGCGCAGCGCCCTGTGCGCGGCCGTACCCGTCGCGGACGGGCCCGCGCAGGCCTTGGACGCGCTGGAGCTGTACGCCAGATCGGTGCAGGGCGCCGAATCCACCACCGCGGTCCTGGCCGTGATCGACCGCGACGCCGGGACCGTCATGTACAGCAGCGCCGGCCACCCTCCGCCCGCCCTCATGGACCCCGGCGGTGCCGTCCGTTTCCTCGACGAGGCCACCGACCCGCCGCTCGGTGCCCGCCTCGAGCATCGTCCCCGGCCGCAGGCCCGCACGCGCTGCGCAGCCGGCTCCACACTCGTCCTGTACACCGACGGCCTCGTCGAACGACGCGGCGAGGACATCTACACAGGTCTCGACCGGCTCGCCGACTGCCTCACGAGGCACCGGACCCTGGGCACCGAGGATCTGGCCGACGCCCTCCTGGCGGATCTGCTTGCGCACAGCGGGAACGCCGACGACACGGCCCTGGTCATACTGTGCCTGTGACCACCTGCGCCTTTCACCACCTGCGCCTGGGACCACGCGGGGAATCACGGGCGGCTGTGGTTCAGTCCTCCTGACGGCGTTCCAGCACGCCGCGGACGAAAGCCGCCTGGCCCGCGTGCTGGAGGTCGTCCTCGATGACGCTGACCAGGCGGACGCCGAGGCTGACCGGAGGGGTCCAGCTCTCGTCCACGATGCGGTCGAGGTCGCCGTCCTCGAGGCCGTTCAGGAAGTCCAGGGTCTGCTCGTGCACCGCGTCGTAGTACCCGAGCAGCAGTTCGTCCGAGTCGACCTTCATCTTCCCGACCTGCCGACTGCTGTGACCGAATCCGGTCGCCCGCTTCGCGTAGGGCAGTTCGAAACGGCCGGCCCAGTCCTGGGACACCCATACCTGCTCGAGTCCGGCGACGTCGGAGATGTGGTCGTCCTGCACCCGGGTCAGATGCCACACCAGCCAGGCGATCGAATTGGCCCCGGGATCGATGCGGGCGGTCAGCTCCTCGGCCGAGAGCCCCTCGACGGCGGCGTGCACCGCCTCCTGGATACGGCCGTAGCCGTCGCGCAACACATCCGTACTGTTCACGTCCTGCCCCTTGCCCATCGCGGCTTGCCGTCGGCACCGGCCCGGCCGGGCTGTGCCTGTTCCACCATGGGGAGCTCCTGCCGCCTGCGCCGAGAGCGACACGGTTGCGGCGGTCTGCGGCTGCGACACGATGGACTCGGCGCGTGCGACGCGATGGCCGCCGCGTCGTGCGACGCCGCGGCGGCCCGGGCCGGGGTCCTGCGTGCTGGGGGGTGGGTTCAGAAGGTCAGGACCGGCTTGATCGCCGCGCCGGACACCACGTCGCCGACCGCCTGCTGGATCTCCTCGAACTTGTAGTGCCTGACCAGCCGGTCGACCGGCATGCGGCCGGAGGCCACCAGCTCGACCAGGACCGGGATCAGCGCCTCCGTCTCGCTGTCACCGAGGGTCAGACCCACGACCTGGCGGCCCGGCAGCATGAAGTTGACGTCGACCGGCACGGTCGAGCCGAAGGCCGGCGCTCCGACCAGGACTGCCGTGCCGCGGGCGGCGAGGGTACCGATCGCGGCGCCCGCCACCTGGATGTTGCCGGTCGTCTCCACCACGCCGTCGGCGCCGTGGCCACCGGTGATCTCGGCGACGGTTTCGGCCAGGTCGTCGCTGGTGGTGTCGATGGTGTGGGTCGCGCCGAGTTCGCGTGCCAGCTCGAGCCGGGCGGGAACGCGGTCGACGGCGATGATGCCGGTGGCGGGGGTCAGCCGGGCCGCCATGACCGCGGACAGTCCGACCGCGCCGGCGCCGGTGACGACCAGGGTCGCCCCGGGCCGGGGCTTCAGAACGTTCCACACGGCGCCCGCCCCGGTCTGCACGCCGCAGCCGAGCGGCGCCATGAGCTCCAGCGGCACGTCGGACGGGACCTTGACCAGGCTGCGCTCGTCGACCAGCGCATGCCGGGCGAAGGACGACTGGCCGAAGAAGTGCCCGCCGATGGCCTCGCCGCCGCGGGTCACGGTCGCCGAGCCGTCCGCGCGGGCTCCGCCCAGCAGGTTCAGCGGCAGCCAGGCCTCGCAGTAGGCGGGGTGTCCGTCGCGGCAGTCGGCGCAGCGGCCGCAGGAGGTGAAGGACAGCAGGACGTGGTCACCGGGCTTGACGCGGGTTACGGCGGAGCCGACGGACTCCACGACACCCGCGCCCTCGTGGCCCAGCACGCCGGGCAGCGGGAAGGGCAGCGCGCCCGCGGCGACGCCGAGGTCCGTGTGGCAGACGCCGGCGGCGGCCATGCGTACGAGGACCTCGTCCGGGCGGGGCTCGGCGAGTTCGACCTCGGTGAGGGAGAAACCGGCGCCTGCCGACTCGACGACAGCCGCGGCGGTGGTGGTGGTCATGTGAAAGCTCCTTGCGGACGGCGCAGACAGCGCGGATCGGCCGGCGTAGCGGCCCGATCGGGGACTGGGAGAGATCGAACGAGTGGGATGGGGCCTCGCAGGGGAGGGGACGAGGCCCCATCGAGTGGGTGGCCCTCGCTGGGGACGAACGGGGGCCGATTGCCGGGCCGGGTCCCTCGACCGGCAGGGCGAGGGGGACCGGCGGGCGGTGGTCCGACCGGGCGGGCGGTGGTCCGGCCGGGCCGCAAAGCCGACCAGGAACGTGAACCGGCCGAGTAGTGGTCCAGCCGGCCGGGCGGTGGACCGGCCAGGGGGGTGGTCCGGCCGGGCCGCAGGCCGGCCGGAGGTGAACCGGCCGAGCGGTGATCAGGCCGGCCGGGCGGTGAACCGGCCAGCGAGGGTGCTGCGAGCGGGCGGCAGGCCGGCCGTCGGGCGAACCAGCCACTCGGTGGGTGGGGCGGACGGGGCAAGGGCGCTCCGGCGGGGTTCGTGCCGTCGCCGGATTTCGGACCGCCGGCGAACCCGCGAGCCGCGGAAAACCGTCAGGCGAGCGAGATCACCACGGACTTGACCTTGGTGTACGCCTCCAGCGCCTCCGGCCCGTACTCGCGTCCGAAACCGGACTGCTTGACGCCGCCGAAGGGGATCGCGGGGTCGAGCATCGCCCAGTCGTTGACCCAGACGATGCCCGCCTGCAGCCGCGCCGCCACCCGGTGGGCGCGGGCCACGTCCTTGGTCTGCAGGCCGGAGGCCAGGCCGTACGGCGTGCTGTTGGCCATGGCCACGGCCTCGTCCTCGGTGTCGAAGGACTGCACGGTCAGGACCGGGCCGAAGATCTCCTCCTGCACGGCCCGGGAGTCGTTGCCGAGGTCGGCGATGACGGTCGGCCGGTAGTAGTAGCCGCCGTCGAGGTCCAGGCGCTCACCTCCGGCGACGACGCGCCCGCCGTCCTCCTTGGCGATGCGGACGTATTCCTCGACCTTGGCGAGGTGCCGCTCGCCGGCCATCGGTCCGATGACCGTCGCCGGGTCGAACGGGTCGCCGCAGGGCACACCCGGGACGGCTCCGGCGAGCGCCCCCACCACCGTGTCGTACAACGAGCTGTGGACCAGCAGCCGCGGTCCGCCCATGCAGAACTGGCCGGTGTTGAAGACGAAGCCCT
Organism: Streptomyces sp. NPDC002577; assembly: GCF_053594815.1. Lineage (NCBI taxonomy): Bacteria > Bacillati > Actinomycetota > Actinomycetes > Kitasatosporales > Streptomycetaceae > Streptomyces > Streptomyces sp. NPDC002577. Next base: position 10,712 of record NZ_JBSFWK010000052.1, read on the forward strand.
TGATGGCGGCGCCGATCGCCTTCTCCACGTCGGCGTCCTCGAAGACGATGTGCGCGGCGTTGCCGCCGAGCTCCATGGTGACGGGCTTGAGTGCCTCGCCGGCCACGGCGGCCGCGTGGCGGCCGATCTTCGTCGAGCCTGTGAAGGCGACCTTGTCGATGCCGGGGTGGCGCAGCAGCGCCTCGCCGACCACGGAGCCGCTGCCGGTGACGACGTTCAGCACGCCGTTCGGGACGCCGGCCTCGGTCAGGATCTCCGCCATCAGCAGGGCGCTGAGCGGGGTCTCCTCGGCAGGCTTGTGGACCACGGTGTTGCCCGCGGCCAGCGCGGGGGCGATCTTCGAACTACTGAGGATCAGCGGGAAGTTGAACGGGGTGATCGCGCCGACGACGCCGAGCGGCTCACGGCGGGTGTAGGCGTGCGAGGGGATCGGGATCTGCCGGGTGGAGCCCTCGACGGTCTGCGCCAGGGCCGCGCAGTACTCGTACTCCTCGGCGGCCGTCGCCACGTCGACGACGCGGCACAGCGACACCGGCTTGCCGACGTTCGCGCTCTCGGCGGCGACGAGGTCGTCGGCGCGGCGACGGATGATGTCGCCGGCCCGGTTCAGGATGCGGGCCCGCTCGCGGCCCGGCAGCTGTGCCCAGCCGCTCTCGTCGAACGCCTTGCGCGCCGCCGCGACAGCGGTGTCGAGGTCGGAGGCGCCGGCCTCCGCCACGGTCGTGAGCACCTGGCCCGTGGACGGGTCGATCACGTCCCGGCGGCCCTTGGCGTCCGCTTCTCGCCACTCGCCGTCGATGAACAGCCTGCCCGGTTCGATGTGCGGCCTGCGCACAGTGGAGACGTCCTGCTCCTCGGAAAGGGACATGGCCCGCTCGCCTTCCCGGCACGGCGGCTCGCCGCACCGCACAGATGGTGGCCGCACCACTGCGACCAACAGGTTTCCTGATAATTACGCCCCATGGCGGCGATGGCAAGGGTCTGGGCATAATCAGGAAACCTGAATGACGCAAGCAGTGGAGGAGCACGTGGCGCGCACAGCCGGCAGGAGCGGCGACGGAGGGGCGACGGACATCGACGAGGTCCCGCATCCGACCCTGCTGTACACGATCAAGCAGGTCGAGCTCGTGACGCGCTCCCACCTGGACGAGCTGGTCAAGCCGGCCGGCATCACCGCGCTGCAGTACACCGCGCTCACGGTGCTCCGCCGCCGCGACGGGATGAGCTCCGCGCAGCTCGCCCGCAACTCCTTCGTCACCGCGCAGTCGATGGCGGACATGGTCACGGCTCTCGAACGGCGCGGCCTGATCACCCGCCGCCGCAACCCGGAGAACCGGCGGGTCCTGCTCCTCAGCCTCACCGAGGCCGGCCACGACCTGCTCGACACGTACGAGGAGGCGGTGAGCGAGCTCGAGGAGCGGATGCTCTCGGGCCTGACCCCCACCCAGCGAGGCAACCTGGCGGAATACCTCAACCGCTGCCGGGCGGCACTGGCATAGTCCCGCCGCACTGAACCACCGCCGCGAGGTCGAGCCCGCGAAGCCCGTAGGCTCACCGTCTGGTTGCGGGCTCTGCCACGCCCCGGCCGCGGCGGCTACTTCGTCGTCAGCCGCAGCTGGATCTCTTTTTCCTGGTCGCCGGACACCTTGCCGACCACCTCGACGGCGAACACGGCACCCAGGGTGTCGCGCAGCCGGTCGACGGCGTGGTAGCCGCCCTGGATGTTCGCGATGACGGGACCCGTCAGCTGCGCGGGTTCGGCGACGGCGCCCAGCTTGCCTCCGGACCCCGCCTCACACACGTCGAACGTCGCGTTCCATACGGTCGGGCGGGTCGCATGGGCCTCGTGCGGCACCTCATTGGGCCGACGATCACATGCGAAGGACGTGCGCAGGGCGGAAAAGACGGTGTGCGCGTCCTGCGCGGAGCATTCGCTGAGCTCCACCGTGACCTCCGGTTCGTGCACCTGGACCGCTGGTTCATGCGCTTGCGTGCTGTTCACCGTCGGTTCGCTCCTCTCCTCACAGCCGCTCTGCCCCCTATACAGCCTCGCCCTTCGGCGCCGTGGCGGCGACCTGAGGCTGCACGAGGGCCATGCCGTCGGGGTACCCCGCTTGCCGGCCGTGAGCACGCTCGCCGGCTCGCCGCACGGTCACCGGAATCGACCAGCAAAAGTATCCCGTAACAGCGGTAACGTGATAAATGGCGCAACTCCGACAAAGACCGGAGTGTTATGCCATGCCCCGACGTCGTACCGCTCCGCCCAGCAGCGCCGAAGAACGATTGCGCACGCTCGGTCAGCTCACCGGCCAGATACTCGAGCGGATCAAGTTGCAGCAGGCCCGGGTGGAGCTCGCGACCGCACTGCAGCGGCAGTGCCTCCCCACCGAGATACCGCGTCTGCCGGGGCTGCAGATCGCGGGACGGTACGCACCCGCCAGGGACGGTCTGGACATCGGCGGCGACTGGTACGACGTCTTCACCATGCCGGACGGCTCGGTCGCCTTCACGATCGGAGACGTACAGGGCCACGACGTCGAGGCCGCGGCCTACATGGGACAGGTACGCACCTGCCTGCGCGCCGTCGCGGTGGCCACCACGGACCCGGCGGAGGTGCTGCGTCGCACCAACGACCTGCTGGTCTCCATGGGCTCCGACCTCTTCGTGACCTGCTTGTTCGCCCGCTTCGACCCCGCGACCGGCGAGCTGACGGCTTCCCGCGCCGGGCACATTCCCGCGATCTGGGCGTCGTCCGACGGCCGCTGCGACGTCGTCATGGCCGACGGCGGTCTGCCCCTGGGCATCGTGCCCGACGAGAAGTACCCGTCGACCCGCCGCATGCTGACGGGCAAGGGAGCCTTCGTCCTGCTCACGGACGGCGTGGTGGAAGGCCCGGACTACGAGATCGAGGAAGGGCTGGACCGGGTGGCCGAACTGGTGCGTGCCTCGTGCTGCGCGGACCCCGACAGCCTGGCCGCCGAAGTGATCAAAGTGGCCGACCTGACCGGCCACAGCGACGACGCGGCCGTCCTCGTCCTCAGCTACGAGGCGTAAGGACATGACCGCCGTGGCAACCAGCAGCCAGCGGTTCCGGCACCACGCCGCCGTGGGCCTGCAGATCGCTGCCGTCGCGGCGGTCTACTACGCGGCCGCCAGGATCGGGCTCATGCAGCAGCTGGTCCGCGGGCAGATCACACCCCTGTGGCCGCCCACCGGTATCGCCCTGGTGAGCCTGCTGCTGTGGGGCACACGGGTGTGGCCGGGGATCGCTCTCGGAGCGTTCCTGGTGAACGTGGCGCTCGGTCCTTCGCTTCTTCCGGTGGTCGTGATCGCGGTCGGCAACACACTGGCCCCGGTCTGCGCGTATCTGCTGCTCAGACGGGCGGGATTCCGCTTCGAGATCGACCGGCTGCAGGACGCGCTCGCCCTGGTCTTCCTCGGCGCGCTGGGCGGAATGCTGATCAGTGCGACCATCGGAACCGGAGTGCTGGTGCTCTCCGGCGCCCTGCCGGCCGGCGACTTCTGGTCCGCCTGGTCGGTGTGGTGGACGGGCGACGCGATGGGCGTGCTGGTCATCGCACCGCTCCTGCTCGTCATCCGCACCTGCCGGTGGCCACGCGACGTGCCGGTCCGCCGGTGGGCCGAGGCGGTGGCCCTGCTGGCCGGCACCACCGTGATCGCCGTAGTGGCCACCCAGGCCACGATCGGCCTGCTCTTCCTCGTGTTCCCGTTCGTGATCTGGGCGGCGTTCCGCTTCCAGCTGGCCGGCGCCGCCCCCTGCGTGCTGATCATTTCGGTTGCCACGATCCATGCGGGTGCGGAAGGGTCCGGCCCGTTCTACGGTCACGACCTCCTCGCCAAAATGGTCACCCTGCAGGCCCTCAACGGATCGGTGGCCCTGACGGCCCTGTTGCTCTCGGCCACCATCACCGAGCGGAACGACACCCGCCTGGAGATCGAGCAGGTCTGCCGGCGCCTGGCCGAAGCGTTCACCCGGCTCACTCCGGCCGAGAAGCCCGAGGAGTGGCCGCCCATCCGGTCGCCGAAGGAGCGTGGCCAGGATGCCTAGACCTCGCCTGGTTCAGGACCCGCTCGGTCTCAGGACAACTGTCCGTCGTAATCCGGCAGCTTGAAGGTCCGCTCGGCGTGCCCGCCGACGAGGTCGGACTCGTTGTTGCCGACGTTCGCGATGATCGTGTAGCCCTGCGCCTCGATCTCGGCCCGCTTGCCGGTCTTGTAGGCGCTGACCTCCTCGAACAGGTCGGGGAGATCGCGTACGTAGACCCCGGAGACCGGATAGCCCACGGACTTCAGATTGGCCTCCGTGAGGCTCTTGATGATGCCGGGCCGTGCGGTGACGAAGAAGGCGTCGACGCCCCGCGACTTCGCGTAGCGCGCCAGTTCCAGGGACGGCTGGACCGCCGGGGTGGGGAACTCGTACCAGGGGTGGAAGTACGTCTCCAGCGTCGTGTTGTCGATGTCGAAGACGACGGCGAGCTTCTGTCCGGCGGCGTTCTCGGTGCGCTGCCGGACGTACGGCAGCGCCTGGTCGATCACGGTCCGCACGTCGCTCTGCCAGGTGTCGTAGTCGACATCGGCCTGCAGTGCCGAGACCGCGGTCGCCGTCGCTGCCGGGGCGGCGGCTGCCGGGACGGTGGCGGCGGCGTTCACCCCGAGGCTCAGGGCCGCCGCGACCGAAACCGCGCCGATCCGTCTGCGCACATCGCGTCCTGCCATGGTTCGCTGCTCCTTCTCGTGGGGGGTTCGGCGAGGGTGACCGGTTCGCACCTCACGCGGGTTGTCATGGTCACGAGGTCGAGTGGACGCGAGGCTACCGGTGAGTTACCGGCCGGTAGAAGGCTTTCGACGAACCACTTCTCCGGCTGGTGGCCGGGCAGTTGACATCGGGAGCGCTTCAACGGCCGTCTGCAGCCGCGCGGCCACGTCCGGCCGCATCCCGCTCCCGGGCAGAATGCCGTCCGGGAACGGCGGTCACGGCGGAAGGGGGCACCGCATGTTCACGGTGGAACGGCGCCGGCAGGTACGGAATCTGCTGCTCGAACGGGCACGCCAGGACGAACGGATCGCCGGAGCCGCCCTCACCGGTTCCGCCGCCCGCGGCACGGAGGATCAGTGGTCGGACATCGACCTGTTCCTCGGAGTGGCGGCAGGCCGGTCGGTCGAGGAGACACTGCGGGACTGGAGCGCATTCGTCCATCGGGAACTCGGCGCCGTCCACCACTTCGACGTGCATGCCGGACCCGCGGTCTACCGCGCTTTCCTGCTCGGCGGCGACCTGCTCGAGATCGACCTGGGCTTCACGCCGGCTGCGGCGTTCGGGCCCCTGGGCGACGGGGCGTTCAAGGCGGTGTTCGGTACACCCGTCGAGCGGCAGCCCAGCGCGGCAGGCGCTCATCAGCGCCGGCATCTGACAGGGCTCGCCTGGCATCACGTCCTGCACGCGCGCGTGTGCATCGAACGCGGCGCCCCGTGGCAGGCGGAGTACTGGGTCAGCGGAATCCGTGACCACGTCCTGGCCCTGGCGTGTCTGCGCCTCGGCCTGCCGTCCGCGTACGCGAAGGGCGCGGACCGGCTGCCCGCCGATGTCACGGGCCCGCTGCGGGAAGCGCTCGTACGCTCACTCGATGGCGCGGACCTCACCAGGGCCCTGCAGGCGGCAACCCGCGCCCTCCTGAACGAGCTGCGGGCGGGCCCGTCCGACGGCGACGGCGACGGCAGCACAGCGCTCGAGGAGGCTCTGCGTGAGCTGGCGGCCCTCGCGTCCTACTGAGCGGGGGCGAGATCGCGGGCGCAGCGGAAGCCCCCGTGACCGGTGGAGGAGTCCGTGGTGTTGTGCGAGCGTGCGGCCACCCGGTAGCGGTTGCAGTACGACGCGTGGCACAGGTAGGAGCCGCCGCGGATGACCCTCTCGCCCGGCCCGAACGTGTCCGCGCACCACTCCCAGACGTTGCCGGACGTGTTGTACAGACCGAATCCGTTGGGCTCGTATGCGGTGACGGGCACCGTGCCCGTCCGTCCGCCGGGGCGGTCCGAACGGTGGGGGAATTCGCCCAGCCAGGTGTTGCACATCTCCTGACCGGCCGGGGTGAATTCGTCGCCCCAGGGGTAGCGGGCGCCCTCCAGACCGCCGCGCGCCGCGTACTCCCATTCGGCCTCGGTGGGCAGCCGCACCCCGGCCCAGGCGCAGTATGCGAGGGCGTCGGCGTGGGATACATGGACGACGGGGTGGTCTGCGCGGTCCCCGACGTCGGAGCCGGGGCCCTCGGGCGCGCGCCAGGAGGCGCCGGCGACGCCCAGCCACCACGGCGCCTGGGCCACACTGCCCAGCACATGCGCCCTCGCTTCGTCGTGGACGAGCAGATGGAAGACGAAGGAGTTCCCGAAGCGTTCGGCGTCCGTGACGTAGCCGGTGGCTTCGGCGAAGGCGGCGAAGTCGGCGTTGGTGACGGCGGTGACGTCGATGGCGAACGGCGCCAGGGCCACCTCGCGGGCCGGGCCTTCGCCGTCGGCCGGGTAGCCCTCACCGAAGGGGTCACCCATCTGGAACGTACCGCCGGGGAGTTCCGCCATCTGCCGTACGGGGTGCGGGGGTTCCGGCACGGGCCCGGTCGGCTGCGGGGGCTGGTCCGCCGCCGTGTGCGCCGCCGTGCCGGTGCGGGGGCCACGGCCGGGGCTGCAACACGGCTTCGACGGTGCGCCGTCGTCCTTGGCTGGGTCCTGCGTGGGTTCCGGGGCTCTCATGGAGGGCTCCTGGGGCAGAGGCGAGCGGTGTCAGGAGGCAAGCATCCCTTGACCGCTTACGGGGCTCATCGGCGGGCCCCTTTCCGGCCGGTGGGCGGCCATGCCGTCCCGTTGCGGCAGTCGTTCCGCTGGGGCGGAACCGGGCGGCCGCCCACTCCCGTACCCCAATAGGCCCGCACCCACCCGGATCAAGCGATCTGCGAACCTGATCACATCTTCCTACGGTGGCTGAATGGCAGTCAGACGTATCGCGTGCTCCTCCGTCATCCGCGCCGTGGCCCTGATCACCGGCGCGCTCGTCCTCCTGACCACGCCGGCCGCGGCGCGGTCAGGAGATGAGCCGGCGCCGCCCCAGCCCCGGCCGGCTGCTCCGCGTTCTCTGCTGGACGGACCGGGTACGAAGGTATGGGCCGCCAGGAGCACACCGGACCTGCCTGACGATCTGTCCGCCCTGTCCTGGCTCGTGGCCGACGCGGACACGGGCGAGGTGCTGGCCGCGCGGAACGCGCACCGCCGGCTTCCTCCCGCCAGCACGCTGAAGACGCTGTTCGCCGTCACCGTCCTGCCTCATCTCGATTCGCGCACCCGCCACATGGCTACCGAGAAGGACCTCGTCGGCCTCGGCGAGGGCAGCAGCCTGGTGGGCGTCGCGCCAGGACTGACGTACAGGGTGGCGGATCTGTGGCGAGGCGTGTTCCTGATGTCGGGCAACGACGCCGTGCATGTGCTCGCCGCCATGAACGGCGGGGTGGAGACCACCGTCCGGCAGATGCAGGCCGAGGCCCGCGCTCTCGGCGCCGACGACACCCACGTGGTGACCCCCGACGGCTACGACGAGCCGGGGCAGGTCTCGTCCGCGTACGACCTCGCCGTCTTCGGACGGGCCGGGCTGCGGAACCCGGATTTCGTCCGGTACTGCTCGACCGCGCAAGCCGACTTCCCCGGAGAAGACGGGTCCACGTACCCGATCGCGAACACCAACCGGCTGCTCACCGGCGCCGACGGCGTGGGCCGCTATCCCGGACTGATCGGCGTCAAGAACGGCTACACCACCAACGCCGGATACACCTTGATCGCGGCGGCCCGCCATGACGGGCGCACCCTGCTGGTGACGGTCATGAACCCCCAGTCGTCCGGCGGGCAGGCGGTGTACAAGGAGGCAAGGGAGCTGCTGGACTGGGGCTTCGACGCGGGGGGCGGTGTCCGGCCCGTCGGATCGCTGCTGCCTCCGTCGGCGACGCATCCGGCCGTCGTCGCGCAGCCGACCGGTCCGGCCGCGCGGAACCAGGGTGCCGTGAAGGCCGGAGGCAGGGCCGGGGCTGTGGCATGGCCGGTCCTCGCCCTCGCCGGCACCGGGTCGACCGTCCTGGTGCTCGGTGCACTGGCGACCGGTGTTCTCGTGACGGCCCGGCGCCGGAACAGGAAGGAGGCCGGAGGCGACGCCCCTGCGTGACCGGCGCCCAGGGAGGGGCAGAGCACGGCCCGTTGCGTAGGTGTGTGGACAACCAGGGGCAACCGATCGTTATGCTGCGCCCCAAACCGTTCAAACGCACAATGCGCACGGACACGGCGAGGGGGCCGTCATGCGTGAGCCGGTCGAACTCAGGCGTCAACGGATCCTGGCGGTCGTCGAGTCGCGCGGCGCGGCCCGCGTCACGGATCTCGCCGCTGAACTGGACGTCTCGGTGATCACGGTCCGCCGGGACGTCGAGGAGCTGGCACGGGCAGGCAAGCTGCGCCGCGGCCACGGCGTGGCGCGATCAGTCGTGCCCGTCCAGGTGAGCGCGGCACCCGACGAGCCTCCGGCGGACGGTGACACGGTCGCCCTGGTCGTACCGGAGCGCCATTCGTATCTCTTCGAGACGCTGCACGGCGCGCGGCCGGTCCTCGAGAAGGCCGGGCTGCGTATCGCCCTGCACATCGCGCCGCAGGTGCCCGGCGCGGAACGCCCGTTGGTGGAGCGCGCGCTGGCCGGTGGCGCACGCGGGCTGCTGATCGCGCCCAGGTGGCGCAGCGCCGCCGCCGAGGAGGCGGACTACGGCTGGCTGTCGAAGCTGGGCGTACCGACGGTGCTGATGGAGCGGCGGCCGCGGCCCGGCAGTGCGCTGCACGCGCTGGACTCGGTGTGCTCCGACCACTGGTACGGGATCCATCTCGCCGTGGACCACCTCGTGTCGCTCGGGCACCGGCGGATCGTGCTGGCCGCCCGGAACGACAGCCCGACGGCACGCGCGATCCGGGCGGCCTTCGCCGACATCGCCGCCGGGCGGCCGGAGATCGAGGACTGGGCGATCACGCTGAGTTCACCGGGCGCCGTGCCCGAGCCGGGTGCCGGGGACGGCGCCGGAGCGTCGGCCGACGGCGCACGTGTGCCGGGGAAGGGTGCCCCCGCGCCGGACAACGGCGGTACGGCCCCGTCCGGCGGCTCCGTCGTATCGCTCGGCGAGGCCGCCGCTTCCCGGGCCGGCACCGCTCACCTCGGTCTGGCCGCCTTGCTGAGCGAGCGCGGCGCGACCGCCGCGGTGCTGCACGGCGACGTGGACGCCCTGATGCTCGTTCAGCACCTCGTGGACAGCGGCCTGCAGGTTCCGCAGGACTGCTCCGTCGTGGCGTACGACGACGTGGTGGCCGCCTTCGGCAGTACGCCGCTTACGGCCGTGGCCCCGCCGAAGGCGGCGATCGGGCGCGCGGCCGCCGAGTTGCTGCTGTACCGGCTGTCGGGGCCGTATGGGCCGGGAGCCGAGCCGGTGCGCAGAGTCGAGCTGCTGCCCGAGCTCAAGGTGCGCGGCTCGGCGGTGCCGACTACCCTTCCAGGCTGATCGTTTGACCGCTTCAATGATCTTCTGATCGATCTATTGACCGTGACCGGTCAGGCGATCAGTATTCCCGTGTCCCGAAATGGAGCCGCGGGAGGCATACATGCCCGGTCGACACAGTCGTCGATCCGTGCTCGCCGCGATCACCGCGCTGCCGCTGACCGGCGCCGTAGGCGCCTGCAGCGGCGGCAGCGAAAGCCGACGATCGCGCAGCACCAGCACCACCACACGCATCACCTTCTGGTCAGCCCTGCGCGGCAGCCAGGAGGTGGTGGACGCCTTCAACCGAACGCACGACCACATCCAGGTCGACTTCCAGCAGATCCCCTCGGGCAACCAGGGCGGCTACGCCAAACTCAGCAACGCCGCCCGCGCGGGCAACGCCCCGGACGTCGCGACCCTCGAGTACCCGCAGGTGCCCGGCTTCGCCATCGACGGCGTCGCCCGGGACATCACCTCGCTCGTCAGCGACCGGCTGCGCGCCAAGCTGCTGCCGCAGGCCCTGGGCCTGACGACGTTCCAGGGCCGCACCTTCAGCGTCCCGCTGGACGTCGAGCCGATGGTGATGCACTACCGCACCGATCTCTTCGACCGCTACGGCCTCACCGTGCCGCGCACCTGGGACGAGTTCGCGGAGACAGCCCGGACGGTGCACCGCAAGGTGAAGGACCGACGGCTCGTCCTGTTTCCCACCGACGGTATGACACAGTTCGCCGCCTACTCCTGGCAGGCGGGCGCCCAGTGGTTCGACATCCGCGACGGTGCCTGGAACGTCTCGCTCGGCGACGAGTCAACCCGGCGCGTCGCCGCGTACTGGCAGCGGCTGGCCGACGACGACGTGGTCTTCATGAACGCGGTGGAGAGCCGGCAGAGCGACGCCCAGATCGGTGAGGGGCTGGTGCTGACCCGGCTCAGCGGCGCCTGGGAGGCCGGTGCGCAGATGAACGCGCGGCCGCAACAGAAGGGCAGGTGGAAGATCGCACCGCTCCCCCAGTGGGACCCGGAGCGGCCGGTCGTCGGCACCCACGGCGGCTCCACCTTCGCCGTCACGAAGGACAGCAAGCACCCGGAGGCCGCGATGGAGTTCATCGAGTGGCAGGTCTCCCACCCCGACTCGCTGCGCGCCCGGCTGTCCAGCGGCACCAGCAGCCAGTACCCGGCCGCCCCGGATCTGGTCGCCGTAGGCCGGGAGGCGTTCGACCGCTCGTACTACGGCGGCCAGGACATCTACACCCTCTTCGAGGAGCAGGCGGGCAGGATCCGCGACGGCTGGGTCTGGGGGCCGCGTATGTCGGCGACCCAGAAGGTCATGCAGGACGGCTTCGCCAGGGCGAGCGGCGGCCAGGGGTCCCTCATCGGCTCCGTGCGCGCGGCCCAGGACGGCACCATGCCCGACCTGAAGGCGCTGGGGCTGTCCACCACCGAGCACAGCACCTGAGCCCAGTGATCCCCATGAGCACCGGAGCCACACCCCTCTCCCTGCGCCCGCTCGAAAGGCAGGTGACATCCCCATGACCACGACAGCCACGTCCCGCGCCACTGCCACCGGCGGCACCGCACGCTCCTCGGGCACGGTCGCGCACGGCTCCCGCAAGGCGGCCCGCCGCCGGCAACTCGCCGCGTGCGGTGTTCTGATGACGCCGTTCTTCCTCCTGCTGCTGACGGTCTTCCTGATCCCCGTCGGGACCGCCGTGTATCTGAGCTTCTTCAGCGACGACCAGCCGGGGCTGGGTTTCGGCCCGGAGCGCACCGTCTTCGTCGGGCTCCGCAGCTACGCGGCCGTGCTGACCGACCCGACCTTCCTGTCGGGGCTCGGCACGGTCGCCCTGTACTGCCTGATCTACATCCCGGTGATGGTGATCGGCGCCCTCGCGCTGGCGCTGCTGCTCGACTCCGGTGTGGTCCGTCTGCGGTCGTGGGCGCAGCTCGGGCTGTTCCTGCCGCACGCCGTGCCGGGGATCATCGCCGCGCTGATCTGGCTGTACCTGTACACGCCCGGCATCAGCCCGGTGATCGAACTGTTCGGCAAGGCCGACATCACCGTCGACTTCCTCGGCGTGCACGCCGTGCTGCCGTCGATCGTGAACATCGCGTTGTGGAGCAACCTCGGCTACAACATGGTGGTCTTCTACGCCGCGCTGCAGGCCGTCCCCCGCGAGGTCATCGAGGCCTCGGTGGTCGACGGCGCCGGCCCGGTCCGTACGGCGCTGCTGGTCAAGACGCCGCTGGTGCGCTCGTCGATCGTGATGGTCGCGATGTTCACCCTCATCTGGGCGCTGCAGCTGTTCACCGAACCGATGCTGCTGAGCCAGTCGTCCCCGATGATCAACTCGCGTTTCTCGCCCAGCATGTACATCTACGACGCCGCGTTCACGCGGAACAACTACAGCCTGGCCGCGGCCGCCTCCGTCGTGCTGCTGATCTGCACGATCGCCCTCTCCTACGGCGTCACCCGCTGGACCAACCGTGTCGACTCGGCCGAGGAGGCCGCCCGATGAGCGCATCCCACACCACCGCGCTGCGCCCCCGCCTGCTGGGCCGCTCCACCGTCAACGTCGTGGTCGCCCTCTCGGTGCTCTACACGCTGCTGCCCGTCCTCTGGCTGGTGCTGGCCGCCTCCAAGAACCGGGACGCACTCTTCGGCAGCGACCTGCTGTCGCCGCGCGACTTCTCCTTCGTACAGAATCTGCGCGACCTGTTCGCGATGGACGGCGGTCTGTACGGACGCTGGTACGTCAACAGCCTGCTGTACGCCGTCCTGGGAGCCGCTGTCGGCGCGCTGGTGAGCGTGGCCTGCGGCTACGCCTTCGACAAGTACCGCTTCCGGCAGAAGGAGAAGCTGTTCGGGCTGGTCCTCGCCGCGGTGATGGTGCCGCAGACCGTGCTGGCGCTCCCGCTCTATCTGATGGCCTCCGGGGTCGGCCTGGTGAACACCTTCTGGGCGGTCTTCATCCCCGTCCTGTTCAACCCGTTCGGCGTCTACCTCGGGCGGATCTTCAGCCGGGGCTACGTACCGGACGAGGTGCTGGAGGCCGCGCGCGTCGACGGCGCGGGCGAACTGACCACCTACCTGCGGGTCTCGCTGCGGATGCTGGGGCCCGGACTGGTCACGGTCTTCCTGTTCCAGCTCACCGCCGTCTGGAACAACTTCTTCCTGCCGATGGTGATGCTCTCCGACCAGGACCTGTATCCGGTGAGCCTGGGCCTCTACCAGTGGAACAGCTCCGCCAGCGTGTCGCCCGAGTACTACCCCGTCGTCATCATGGGCTCGCTGCTCGCGATCGTGCCGCTGGTCCTCGCCTTCGTCCTGCTGCAGCGGTTCTGGCGATCGGGGCTCACGGCAGGGGCCGTCAAATGACCGCAGGCCCCGGCCAGTTCCCTACGTCGGTTCCAGCAGAACGGAGTTCCAGGAGTCAGATGCCCACCTCAGCACCCGGCACAAGCACCCGGCCGCGTCCACGTGCCGCTCTCGCCATGTCGCAGGAGGCCGCGGCGGCCGTCCTCGATCCCGCGTCCCTGGCCGCGCTCGGCGAGGTGTGCGACCTCGCTCCACTGCCCGTACTCGACGACTTCACGACCGATCGCGCCCGTGCCGTCCTTTCGGACGTCGAGCTCCTCGTCACCGGCTGGGGCTGTCCGCGCCTCGACGAAACCGTGCTCGATGCCGCACCCCGGCTGCGTGCCGTCGTGCACACCGCCGGTTCGGTCCGGCCGCACGTCACCGACGCCTGCTGGGAGCGGGGCATCGAGGTGTCCTCGGCGGCCTCGGCCAACGCCCTGCCGGTGGCGGAGTACACGGTCGCGATGATCCTGCTGGCGGGAAAGCGTGTCCTGGAGCGGGCCCGCGACTTCCGCTCGACCCGGCGGCGCGACGACTGGCTGCGCACGCCCGTCACCGTGGGCAACTACCGGCGGACCGTCGGCATCCTCTCCGCCTCGCTCATAGGCCGCCGCGTGATCGACCTGCTTCGCCCGTACGACGTGCAGATCGTGCTGCACGACCCGTACGTCGCGGACGACGAGGTGACCGCGCTGGGCGCCCGGCCGGTCGGCCTGGCCGAACTCTTCGCGCAGAGCGACGTGGTGAGCGTCCACACCCCGCTGCTGCCCGCCACCCGAGGGCTCGTCAGCCGCGAACTACTTCTCTCCATGCGACCTGAGAGCACGCTCATCAATACGGCACGGGGCGCCGTGGTGGACCAGGACGCGCTCACGGAGCTGCTGCTGGAGGGCAGGATCCGCGCCGTCCTGGACGTCACCGACCCCGAGGTGCTGCCGCCGGACCACCCGCTGTGGGACTGCGGGAACGCCCTCATCACCCCCCACCTCGCCGGCTCCCAGGGCAACGAGTGGCGGCGGCTCGCCGAGCTTGCCGTCAGCGAGGCCGGCCGCTGGGCCGCGGGCGACGGATTCGCCCATCCCGTACGACGCGAAAGGCTGGCATTCCTGGCATGAGCTCGCCGCTGCAACTCCCGGAAGAAGACCGCGATCTGAGTCCGTACACCGGCTACACCCGGGCCCACTGGGAGGCCGCGGCCGACGGACTGCTGCGCGCCGCGTGGCGGTGGGCCACGCCGGGCGGCGCCCTGCTGGACCTGCCAGGGCGGCCGTCGCGCTCCGGTGTGCGGTCGGACGGCCTGGAGGGATACGCCCGTACCTTCCTCGCCGCCGCGTTCCGCGTGGCGGGGGCGGACGGCAAGGACCCGCACGGATGGCTCGACCGCTACGCGGACGGCATCACCTCGGGAACGCGCACCCCTGGCCGGGACGACGCCGAGTCCTGGCCGCTGATCCTCGACCACGACGTACAGGGCCAGCCGATGGTCGAGTCCGCGTCGGTGGCCCTCGGACTGCACCTGACCCGGCCGTGGCTCTGGGACCGGCTCGAGCCGGACGTGCAGGACCGGGCCGAGGAGTGGCTGCGCGGCGCCGTCCGGCATGTGCCCGCGCCGAACAACTGGTACCTGTTCCCCTTCACCGTGGCGGGCTTCCTGGACTCGGTGGGCCGCGGCGACGCGGAGACGGCCCGCGCGCACGAGCGGGCCCTGGACCTGCTGGAGACCTGGTATCGCGGCCAGGGCTGGTACGCGGACGGCGACGGCCGCGCCTTCGACCACTACAACGGGTGGGCGCTGCATCTGTATCCCGTGCTCCACGCACACCTTGCGCAGGACACGGAGATGTCACTGCTCTACGGCGGCCGGCTGCGTGAGCATCTGGAGGGGTTCGCGCTGTTCTTCGGCGGCGACGGCGCCCCGCTCCACTTCGGACGGTCCCTGTCGTACCGCTTCGCCGCCGGCGCTGCGGTCGCCCTGGGAGCGCTCACGGGCCACACCCCGCTCACGCCAGGCACGTCGCGGCGGCTGCTGAGCGGATCTCTGCGCTACTTCCTCGACCGCGGTGCGATCGGGGACGACGGCCTGCTCACCCTCGGCTGGCACGGCCCGCACGAGGCGACGCTGCAGACCTATTCGGGCCCGGCCTCACCGTACTGGGCGTCGAAGGCCTTCGTTTCCCTGCTCGCCCCCGCGGACCATCCGCTGTGGACGGCGACCGAAGAGAGCGCTCCGGGCGAGGACGCCGACCGCGTCCTGGCGCTGCCCGCGCCCGGCCTGCTCGTGCACAGCACCCGCGCCGACGGGATCGTGCGACTGCACAACCACGGGAGCGACCATGTCCGGCCGCACGAGGGCGAGTCGGCCGCCCAGGACGACCCGCACTACGGCCGCCAGGCGTACTCGACCCGGACCGGGCCCACGGCTACGGCCAACGTCTCCGACAACCACCTCTCCGTGGAGGTCGCAGGGGTCCCCAGCGTCCGCCGCCGCATCCGGCCGCTGGGCGCAGGACATGGCGACGGCTGGGGCTGGGCGGCCTCCTGGCACCTTCCGTTGTTCGTCTCGGGCCCCCCTATGGTGCCCGGGTTGCGGGTGGAGAGCGTCACGGTGGTGCGGGGACGGTACGAACTGCGGGTGCACCGCGTGGTCGGCGCCCCGGCCGGGGCCCGCGTCACACAGACGGGTTGGGCCACGGGCCCGGAAGAACCGCTCGTGTCGGCCCTCCACCCGCTGCACGGCTGGCGCGACATCGACGAGGTCCGGGCGCCGCAGGGCACGGCCTTCACGCGCTGGGCGCGCGTCCCGCGCCTGACGGCCGGCGCGGAGGGTACGGGGCTGTACGCCGCCCTGGCCATGCTCTCGGCGGAGCCCGATCCGGCGCCGCTGTCCGCCGCCGTGACCGCGGTGGCGGTGGAGGCGGACAGGATCGAGGTGCGCTGGGCGGACGACGGGTCGCTCACCCACATCTGCTTCGAGCCGCTGGAGGTCGACCACCGGGAGGCCTAGCCGCGCAGCGCGCCGATCCCGTGTCGGCAGCGGCCCTGGAGCCGCTGCCGACCACATCCGTGGCCTCGGAGTCGCGGTCGTCTGCGGCCCTGAGTTCGTCGCGGACGCGTGCGGCGTCCCGGTCGTCGATGTCCGTGCTGCCGTGCAGGCGGGGCCGCGGGTGGGGCCGGCGGCGGTGGCTGGGCTCCAGAGCGCAGACGAGGAGCGCCAGCAGGGCCAGGGCGATGAGTCCGGCAGTCATGACGGGCACCCCGTTTTCGGGTTCACCGCGACGGCTTTGAAGAACGTGTAGTGGAACGTGCCTCCGTCGGCCGCGGTCCGGTGCAGGTCGGCGATGCCGCGGTCCCAGTCGGCGCGGGTGGTGAGGCCCGCGGCGAGTGCCTCGTCACGGACGGATTCGATCATGGCGATGAAGGTGTTCCGGGTGAAGCCCTCGACTAGCGCGGGCCTGGTCCCGTCGGCGTACATCGTCCGCGGGCCGACGACCACCTCCTCGTATCCGGCGCCGGTCAGCAGCGGCTGCAACTGCCGCCCCAGCAGCGCGTTTCCGCCGGCCGCGGACTGCAGGCGTACCTGGTGGCCGATCGCGGCGTGGGCGTAGGCGCTGTCGGGGTGGAAGAGGGCCGATCCGTGGTCGCCCTCGATCACCGTGATCGTGCCGCCCGGGCGCAGCACGCGCCGGAGCCCGGCCAGCGCCCGTCGCGGGTCGGGCAGGTGTTCCAGGACGAAGCATACGAATACGTGGTCGAACTCGGCGTCCTCGAACGGCAGGTCGTGCAGGTCCGTGCGGACCCAGTCCACCCGCGCCCAGGGGGCCCTGTCCGCGAGGCGGGCGCGGGCCTGTTCCAGTGAGGTCTCGGAGACGTCGAGTGCGACGAAGTGGGCGTCCGGGCTGCCCGCCACCAGGTGCACCGTCTGGGCGCCCGTGCCGCAGCCGGCCTCCAGTACCCGGCTGCCCGCCGGATACGCGGTGCCGTCGTGCAGCATCTGCGCGAGGGTGTCCGCCTGATCGCTCAGGCGGCGCGTCTCGTGCGCCGAGTAGCCGTGCACGTAACCGACTGTGGTCACCGTCCACGCCCCGCTTTCGTCATCGCCCGCTCCCGGAGGCCGTCTGGCGCCCGGACGGCCAAGTGCCTCGGAATACTCCGCCGTTGTGTCCATGCCTTCACCCTGCTGCCACAATGGCTCGGTGGACAGGTCCAAAGATGACGCTCTCAACAGGACCAAAGCGCCGGGGTCCGACTTCCTGCAACTGAGCATCGGCGACGCTCCGCTGGGCGGGCGCGCCGAGTGGCTGGCCGGGCAGTTGCGGCGTGCGATCGCGGACGGCCGTCTGCCGCTGGGCAGCAGGCTGCCCGCGACCCGGATCCTCGCCGGTGAACTGCGTGTCTCACGGGGCGTGGTCACGGAGGCCTACCAGCGGCTGGTGGAGGACGGGCACATCGCAGGGCGCGGCCGCAACGGAACGGTCGTGGTGGCCGCCCCCGTCGGGACGACGACCGCCGCGCCGGCCCTGGCCCCGGGCCCGGCTCCTGCCCCGGCACCGGACACTCCGTTCGCCGCCGTGCCCGGCCCCGACGTGTTCGAGACACTGCGGGCGGCACGCGCAAGGATCGACCTGTCGCCCGGTGTCCCGGACCTCACGGCGTTCCCGCGGGCAGCATGGCTGCGCGCCGAACGCGCCGTCCTCAGGGACCTTTCGGCATCCGACCTCGGATACGGCGACCCCCGCGGCACACCGGCGCTGCGGCTCGCCGTCGCCAACTGGCTCGCCCGCAACCGCGGCATCAAGGTGGACCCCGGCGAGGTGCTCGTCGTCGCCGGCACGGCCCAGGCGTTCGGGCTGGTCGCACGGGTGCTCCGGCGCGACGGCATCGAGGAGGTGGCGGTGGAGGACCCGGGTTCGCTCGGCGCCCGCCAGCAGCTGGGCGGCGAGGGCCTGCGCACTCCACCGGTACGGGTGGACTCCGCGGGCGTCTGCGTCGACGAGCTGCGCGCCACGGGAGCGCGCGCCGTTCTGCTGACGCCGGCCCACCAGTTCCCGACCGGGGTGGTACTCACCGGCGAACGACGACGCGAACTCATGGACTGGGCCGGCTCCGGCGGCCTCGTCCTGGAGGACGACTACGACTCCGAGCACCGCTACGACCGGCCTCCGGTCGCCGCGCTGCAGCCCATGCTCCCCGAGCACGTCTGCTACGCCGGGAGCGTCTCCAAGCTCCTCGCGCCGGCCCTGCGTACGGGATGGGTGGTCGCGCCGGCCCGGTACCGGGAGGCCCTGGTGAGCGCCAAGCGCTTCACGGACCTCGGCAATGCGGCACTGCCGCAGCTGGTCCTGGCGCGGCTGATGGAGTCGGGCGAGCTGGAGGGCCATCTCCGCCTGCTTCGCAAGCGCCACCGCCGGCGCCGTGACGCGATGATCGAGGCGATCCGGCGGCACCTCCCGAAGGCGGTCGTGCACGGCGCCGCGGCGGGCCTGCATCTGACAGTCACGTTCGACGCCGAGTTCGACGACACCGACCTCGCCGCGGCGTGCCTCGTGCGCGGCGTGAAGGTGCAACCGCTCTCATGGCACACCCAACTCCCCCACCCGCCCGGGCTCGTTCTCGGCTATGCGGCTAGCCCGACGGCCCTCATCGGTGAGGGTGTGGCGGCCATCGGAGACGGGCTGCGTGGTCTGTCCGGAACCGGTCCCCGTACCCGGGCATGATCGGCCCGCTGCCGGGCACACGGCCATGAGCCCCGCCGCGCTCCCCCGTCGCGGCGGGGCCTTCCGCCATCTCGGCCGCCTCGGCCGCCTCGGCCAGGAATCAGACGCCCTCACGGGTGCCGGGAAAGCTGCCGTGAAAACGGCGGTGCAGCGCCCGTACCTCCTCCGCGAGTTCCGGAACCGGGCCCTCCACCGGTACGCCGGGGGCGAGGTCGCGGATCGGCAGCGGCCGCACGGGAGGTGCGGGCACTCCCCACTCGGCGAGCCACGAAGCGAGTTGCTCGGACGAACTCACGTACACGATCCGGCCCAGCCCCACCCAGGCGTGCGCTGCGGCGCACATCGGGCAGTGCTCGCCGGAGGTGTAGACGGTGGCCGCCGCCCGTTCCTCCGGGGTCATATGGGCCGCCGCCCAACGGGCGAGCTCGAACTCCGGATGCCGCGTGCGGTCGCCCGACGCGACCCGGTTGTGGTCCTCGCCGAGTACGGTTCCGTCCCCGCCGACCAGCACGGAACCAAAGGGTTCGTCGCCCTTGTCCAGAGCCTCGGCCGCGAGCTCCACACAGCGGCGCAGGTGCCGCAGGTCGCCATCCGTCACATCACAGCCTCCCCTGCACGTGACCGGCAGATCCGGCCGTTGATCCGGGTCGCAGCCGGGGCGAGGCCTCGGCCGCAGCACCGGCGGGACGGCCGCTGTCCCTTCCCCGCGCTGCCTGGCAGTCGCAGCACCAGGATGCGCGACACCAGGAAAGACAGGGAGTGGCTGCGGCACGACCTCTGGCCGATCATCGCATTATGAGCAACCAAGCCCCACTCGAGACCAAGAGGACGAAGGACGCACAGGGCGAGCAGAGCACGAAGAGCAGAGTGACCCCCCTCCGCTCGCTCAACGGACGCCTCCACACACCGTTGGGCGACCGCCGGCGCCGCCGCCTGGGCGGCCCAGCACAGAGTGACGCGGACTGCTGAGCGACGCGGACTGCGCGGGCTGACAGCCGCCCCCGGGCTCCATGGGCGCCTTGGGCGTGGGTGAGGGACGGCGCCCATGGACCGGGCCTCGTACTGTCTGAGGACTTCCCCCCGGGACGGGCATTCAGGCACAAAAGTTGAAGTTCGAAGCAGCACGGCCTCTCCCCTGGCCGGTATGACGTCGGTATGGTGTCGATATGGCGAAGAAGAAGGTGACCATCACCATCGACAGCGACCGCCTCGCCGCGATCGAGGAGATCGCCGGCAAGGGGCAGGTCTCGGGCTGGATCGACGAGGCCGTGAAGGCGAAGCTCGAACAGGCCGAGCGCGCCCAGCGCGCGATCGACTGGTTCGCCGGTCGCGCCCGCACCGAGCACCCCGGCGAGTGGGACACGGCCCTCGAAGCCGTGCGTGAGGCCGACGCCCGCCGCGGCTACTCCGCCGCCCAGGGGCAGAGCGCCGCGTGAGCACGGGATACGTTCTCGACCACACCGCGGTCAGCGCCCTCGCGCACGGCAGCATCTACATGGCCGCGCGCGTCCACCACTCCGCCGGGATCGCCCAGCCGCTGTACGTGCCGGCCGTTTCCTTCGCCCAGGGCCTGGCCGAGAGCGCTCTCGGCGAGGTCGCGCAGATGCTGCAGGACGCCCTCGCCTCGCCCTGCTTCATCTTCCGCCCCTTGGACGAGCCGTCCTGCTGGGCCGTGGCGCAGATCGCCCGGGAACGGGCCACGGACCTGCCGACCGCCCATGCCGCCCATCTCGCCCTCGGGCTCGGCCTGCCCGTGCTGACCCGAACCCCCGCCGCGTACAAGCAGATAGACGCCCGCATCGACACCGAGAACATCGAGTAACCGGACGGAGTCCGGTCGTGCGGCCGACGGCCGCACCGACGGCCGCAGCCACGCGAACACCGCCGCACCGACCACCGCCGACACCGCCGCGTCACCGCTCCTCGGCGCTGAAGCACCGCACCGGCACGGCGCGCTCGCCGCGGCCGCCGGAAGCGTGGCCGAGCGAGCGCGCCCCGCCGGTCACGAGGCGGCGGCCGCCTCGGGGGTGCCGCCCGACGACTCCGGCTCCGACACCGTGGTGTGCAGTGCGGCGCAGTACGCCTCGTCGGGGTCGAGCCGGCGCAGCTCCTCCGCGATCAGTTCCGCGGTGGTACGCACCTTCAGCGCGAGGACGCGGCTCGGCTGGCCGGGGATGGACAGCCGGGCCACGGGGCCTGCCGGACGGTCGATGTGGATCTCGCCGTCGGCGGTCCGCAGCCGGACCGCGGTGACGACGGGGCCGTCGGTGACGACCATCTCGACGGGTACGCCGAGCCGGTTCGCGAACCAGCGGGCCAGCAGTTCGGCGCTCGGGTTCTCCGCCTCGCTCTCCACCACGGCGGAGGTGATCTCGGTTCGCGCCTGGTCGAGGGCTGCGGCGAGCATGGAACGCCACGGGGTGAGCCTGGTCCACGCCAGGTCGGTGTCCCCGGGCGCGTATCCGGCGGAGCGCGCCTCCAGCTCCTGCAGCGGCCGCTCGACCGCGTACGCGTCGGTGATGCGCCGCTGCGCGAGCGCGCCGAGCGGGTCCTTGGCGGGCACGGCCGGGGCGTCCACGGGCCACCACACGACCACGGGTGCGTCGGGCAGCAGCAGGGGCAGGACCACGGAATCCGCGCGGTCCGTCAGCTCGCCGTGCAGGCGCAGCAGCACCGTCTCGCCGGCGCCCGCGTCCGTGCCGACCCGCACGTCCGCGTCCAGGCGCGTTCCGTGGCGGTCGCGTGCGGAGCGGGCGTGGCGCTTGATGACCACGAGGGTGCGCGAGGGGTGCTCGCGGGAGGCGTCGGTGGCCGCTTTCAGCGAGTCGTAGGCGTTCTCCTCGTCCGTGACGATGACGAGGGTGAGCACCATGCCGACGGCGGGGGTGCCGATGGCGCGGCGGGCCTCGATGAGCGCCTTGTTGATCTTGCTGGCCGTGGTGTTCGTAAGGTCGATCTTCATGGCCTGCGCCAGCTCCGTCCGTCTCGTGCGAGCATCTCGTCCGCTTCCTTGGGGCCCCAGGTGCCCGCCGGGTACTGCGCGGGTTTGCCGTGCTGGGCCCAGTACTCCTCGATCGGGTCGAGGATCCGCCACGACTCCTCGACCTCTTCCGTGCGCGGGAAGAGGTTGGCGTCGCCGAGCAGGACGTCGAGGATCAGCCGTTCGTACGCCTCCGGGCTGGACTCCGTGAAGGACTCGCCGTAGGCGAAGTCCATCGTGACGTCGCGGAGCTCCATCGAGGTGCCGGGCACCTTGGAGCCGAACCGCACGGTCACGCCCTCGTCCGGCTGCACCCGGATGACCAGCGCGTTCTGCCCGAGTTCCGCGGTGGCGGAGGAGTCGAAGGGCGAGTGCGGGGCGCGCTGGAAGACGACGGCGATCTCGGTGACGCGGCGGCCGAGGCGCTTGCCGGTGCGCAGGTAGAACGGCACCCCGGCCCAGCGGCGGTTGTTGACCTCCAGTTTGATCGCCGCGTAGGTGTCGGTCTTCGACTTCGCGTCGATGCCGTCCTCCTGCAGATAGCCGATGACCTTCTCGCCGCCCTGCCAGCCGGCCGCGTGCTGTCCGCGCACGGTGTACGCGCCGAGGTCCTCCGGCAGGTCCACAGCCTTGAAGACCTTCATCTTCTCGGTGACGAGCGAGGGGGCGTCGAAGCCCGACGGTTCCTCCATCGCCGTCAGCGCGAGCAGCTGGAGCAGGTGGTTCTGGATGACGTCGCGGGCGGCGCCGATGCCGTCGTAGTAGCCGGCGCGGCCGCCGATGCCGATGTCCTCGGCCATCGTGATCTGCACATGGTCGACGAAGGACCGGTTCCAGATCGGCTCGAACATCGTGTTGGCGAAGCGCAGCGCCAGGATGTTCTGGACGGTCTCCTTGCCCAGGTAGTGGTCGATCCGGAACACCTCGTCGGGCGCGAAGACCTCGTGCACGATGGCATTGAGTTCCTTGGCCGAGGCCAGGTCGTGCCCGAAGGGCTTCTCGATCACCGCGCGGCGCCAGGAACCGGGGGGAGCGTCCGACAGCCCGTGCTGCTTCAGCTGCTCGACGACCGTGGGGAAGAACTTCGGGGGTACGGAGAGGTAGAAGGCGAAGTTGCCGCCCGTCCCCTGCGCCTTGTCCAGCTCCTCGATCGTGGCGCGCAGCCGTTCGAACGCGGTGTCGTCGGAGAAGTCGCCCGGAATGAAGCGCATCCCTTCGGCCAGCTGCTGCCACACCTCCTCACGGAACGGGGTGCGGGAGTGCTGTTCGACCGCGTCGTGCACGATCTGGGCGAAGTCTTCGTCGGCCCAGTCCCTGCGGGCGAAGCCGACGAGGGAGAAGCCCGGGGGCAGCAGACCCCGGTTGGCCAGGTCGTAGATCGCTGGCATCAGTTTCTTGCGAGACAGATCGCCCGTGACACCGAAGATCACGAGGCCGGACGGTCCCGCAATGCGCGGGAGCCGCCGGTCCAGCGGATCGCGCAGAGGGTTCTCCCAGCCGCTGGTCTCTGACATGAGGTCAGGCCTCCTTGGGGCAAGATGTTCGAGTGCCGGGGCCGCGGGCTCCTGCCGGTCGTGGCGGGGCGGGCCGCCGTGGCCGGGACCGGTCGCCGAGGCATGCGTTCCTGACTTCCAGGTTGCGCCCCGGCGGGAGGATCGGCGTCATGTTCACCGTAAATACCCTCGCTGATCGTCTCGGAGATCGCCTGTGGACCCGCGCTGGTGGGGTGGCCGGGCCTCTCCGGCACCTCGGTCCGGCCGTCCAGCCCGTACGTGTCCTATGAGGGTCCCATGTCAGTGACTGTCCGTATCAGCAACTTTCCGTACCGGGGACAGGCCCGGCGTCATGTCGTGCTCCCGGAGCGGCAGGCCGCCACATAGCGGCGGGCGCGGTGGCGCAGCGCCCCGAGGTCACCGCCGTGGGCGGCGTCACCGACGAGGGGCGCGCCCACCCCCACGGCGACGGCTCCGGCTGTGAAGTACTCCTCGGCGGCACCGACGTCGACTCCCCCGGCCGGGACGAACGGGACGTCCGGCAGCGGCTCGCGCACGGCGGCGAGGTAGTGGGGACCGCCGAGCAGGGCGGGGAACAACTGCACGGCCCCGGCGCCCAGCCGGATCGCGTGGACGGCCTCCGTGGGGGTCAGCGCGCCCGCCACGACCGGCACTCCGGCCAGCGCCGACGCTGCGACCGCCTCGGTGACGGCCGGGGTGACCATCCAGCCGGCTCCGGCCTCCCTGGCACGCCGCATGTCGTCGGCCGTGAGCACCGCGCCCGCGCCGATCACGATGTCGGGGCCGAGGCGGTCCGCGGCACGTGCGATGACGTCCAGGGCGTCCGCGGTGTGGAGCGAGATCTCGATGAGCGCCACGCCCTCGTCGGCAAGGGCCAGCACGGTGTTCAGGGACGCCTCGGCGTCCCTGCCGCGCACGATCGCGACGAGGCGTTCGGCGAGCAGGACCGAGCGGAAGCGGGCGGTGTCCATGACGCTCCGGGGAGACGGCGGCGGGGGAACGGGTCTACGGGGATCGCGGCCGCCTCGGCCGGGTGCTCGGCGGCGGTCCGAGGCCGGACCCGGTGAGCCGGTCGGCGACGGTCCGAGGCCGCCCCGGCGAGCTGGTCGGCGACGGTCTGAGGCCGGACCGGTGAGCTGGTCGGCGAAGTGCGCGGGCGAGCGGACCCGGTCAGGTCATACGCCACCGCGGTCGCGGCCCGCGTACACGAGCTCGCCGTCCGGCCACACGCCGTCGTGGTGCCGCCGGGCGGGCGACGGGCCGGCCGGCGCGCACGCCTGCGTGCCGCCGGCCGTCTCTCCCCCGTACTGCCCAGGCCGGGCAGCAGGAGACGAACACCCTCGCTCAGACCACGAGGCGTCCGCCCACCCAGCGGATGACCGCGTGCACCGTCGCGTCGTCCAGGGCAGCCAGCACATGGATCGCGGCGGTGTCGCCGGCCTCGGGCGGAACGCCTGCCGTGGTCAGTGCCGTGTGGAGGTCCACCACGTGCTGGTCCTGGGCCGCAAGGCGCTGATCCCCTGCCACGATTCGCGGGCCCTCGGTCCCGTAGGGAGGGTCCTCGGGGGAAGGCGCGGCGGCCTCGATGGGAGGGGCCGCCGCGGAGCTGCACGGATCGGGCACAGCGAGCACGTAGGCACTCGCCGCGCCCGCACCCTCGGCGGGGGCAGTGCGGGTGTCGGCGTCGCCCGCGCACGCCGGCAGCGTCGTCGAGAGCGAATCGGCCAGCTGACCAAGAGACATGACGCCTCCAGAGGGGGGAGGAAGGACTGCATCGGACTGTGCCGGGGAGGAGTGCCACAGTAAATCGCCCGGTTGCGCATGAGGCGCTCAAGCCACCCGAACGCCCCAATAGGCGTTTCGTCCGACCAATACCGACTTAGCGGAATCGGATCACAGGTCGCACGCATCGTCCCCGCCAGGCCCTCACGGGAGAGAAACCTTTCGGTAACCATTCGTGAGCGATGCCGGGTTAGGGTACTAATCCTCCAAAGGAGTTACGGCACGCGCGCGTTCAACATCGCCGTTGCGGCCGGACCGCAGTTGCAGGCCCGACCGGGAGCTGAGTGCATGTCACGAGGTACGGCGCTCCGTGCCCTGTTCAGCCTGCTCACCGGTGTCCTCTTCGCTCTCCAGCTGTTCACTCCCTCCACCCCGGCAGCCACCGGTCACGAACGGCATATCGCCGCCGCCGACGCCGAAGTCGTCTGGCCCGCCAACTGCGGTGACGCCCATCCGGTGGAGTCCGCCGCGCACCCCGTGTACGCCCGCGACCGGCTCCGCGCCGAGCAGTTCTCGCCGCAGGGCCCTTCGCACGGCGCGGAGTCGCGCGACCCGGCCGCCTCAAAGGTGCCGGGATCCCGTGTCCTGGCCGGCGCATCCCATCGCCTGCCGAGACCGGCGGCGCACAGAACTCCCGCGGTGCTCCAGGTCTTCCGCTGCTGACAGGACCACGGTCAGGAGCGATCCCGGGACGGTTCCCGTCGTTGCGTCCGGCACACACCACGCCGCTCCCAACCCCGTGCGCCCATGTGCGCCGCGCGGGGTCGCTCGCTCCCGCCCGCCGCCAGTGACACCCCGCATTCGTACGACGACGCGCCGTCCGGCGCGCTGGAGGCATTCCACATGCAGCCCCTCATCGATCACGCACGCTCCTTCCGGCAGCGGTCCGCTGTCCGCCCGGAGGAGTTCGCGCGCCTGGCGCAAGGCCAGTCGCCGCAGGCGTTGTTCATCACCTGCTCCGACTCCCGGGTCGTTCCAGCACTGATCACCGGGGCCCGCCCCGGCGAGCTCTTCGAACTGCGCACCGCAGGCAACATCGTTCCGCCCTACGCGTCGGGGCAGCCGACCGGCGAGGCCGCCACCATCGAGTACGCCGTGGAGGTACTCGGCGTCTCGGACGTGGTCGTGTGCGGTCACTCGCACTGCGGCGCCGTCGGCGCACTGGTGCGCGGCGACGACCTGACGTCCGTCCCCGCGGTACGCGACTGGCTCACCCAGGCCGCGCCCCGCCCGGACGGCACCCAGGACGACCCTGCCGTGGCACAGGCGGTGCAGAACCACGTGCTGGCGCAGATCCTCCGGCTGCGGTCCTACCCCGGCATCGCCCGGCGCCTTGAGGAGGGCGGACTCCGGCTCCACGCCTGGTTCTACGAGGTCCACACCGGAACCGTGCTCGCACACGCTCCGGACACCGACGCCTTCACGGCCCTGTGAGCGCGCCCATGAACGCCTCGAACATGGAATCGCGTACGACATCCGCGTCCACCCGCCGTCCGCGCGGCCGCCTCACCGGGCCCGGCTCCTCCTGGCGGCAGGACCTCGCCGCCTCCCTCGTCGTGTTCCTCGTCGCGCTGCCGCTGTGCGTCGGCGTGGCCGTCGCCTCCGGTGTACCGGCCGAACTCGGCCTGGTCACCGGCATCGTGGGCGGCCTGGTCACCGGATTGCTGCCCGGCAGCAGCCTGCAGGTCAGCGGCCCGGCCGCCGGGCTGACCGTGCTCGTCTACGAGGCGGTGCAGGCGTACGGACTGCCCGTCCTCGGCGTCATCGTCCTCATCGCGGGTCTGCTCCAGCTCCTCATGGGCGGGCTCCGGCTGGGCCGCTGGTTCCGCGCGATCTCCGTCTCCGTCGTCGAGGGCATGCTGGCGGGCATCGGCCTCGTCCTGATCGCCGGGCAGCTCTACTCGCTCGCGGACACCGAAGCCCCGTCGTCGGGCCTGGCGAAGATCGCCGGACTGCCGGGGATGTTCGCCGACGCGGACGCATCGCCGCAGGCGCGGACCGCTCTGTGCCTCGGGGCCTGCACCATCGCGGTGCTGGTGCTGTGGAAGAGGCTGCCCAAGCCGGTGCAGGTGGTCCCGGCTCCGCTGGCCGCCGTCGGTCTTGCCACGCTGGCCTCGGCACTGTTCGGATTACCCGTCGCCAAGGTCGAGGTACAGGGGCTGGTCGAGTCCGTATCGCCGCCGGGCCTCGGCGAGTTCGGGGAGCTGGCGAACGTCGGCGTGATCGGCACGGTGCTCGCCTTCACCCTGATCGCCTCCGCTGAGAGCCTGTTCAGCGCCGCCGCCGTGGACCGCCTGCACGACGGTCCACGCACCCGGTACGACAAGGAGCTGATGGCGCAGGGCGCGGGCAACGCGGTGTGCGGGCTGCTCGGTGCGCTGCCGATGACGGCGGTCATCGTGCGCAGCGCGGCCAACGTCCAGGCGGGGGCGCGGACCAAGGCGTCCCGAGTGCTGCACGGCGTATGGCTGCTGCTGTTCGCCGCCCTGCTGCCGGCCGCCCTCGGCGTCATCCCCGTCGCGGCACTCGCCGCCGTCCTCGTCCACGCGGGCTGCAAGCTGATTCCGGCCCGTGAGTTGGTGGGTCTGTGGCGTGAGCACCGCGGCGAGGCGCTGATCCTGATCGTCACGGCCCTTTCGATCGTCGCGGTCAGCATGTTCGAGGGCGTGCTCATCGGCCTTGCCCTTGCGGTCGTCAAGACGGCCTGGGAGGCCTCGCACGTACGGCTCGAGGTCGTCGACAAGGGCGCCGGGCCCGTCCAGGCGTACCTGACGGGCAACGCCACCTTCCTGCGGCTGCCGAAGATCCTCGACACCCTGGAGTCGCTGCCGCAGGACCGCCCGGTCGAGCTGCACCTGACGGGGCTGCACCACCTCGACCACGCCTGCCGCACGGCCCTGGAGAACTGGGCCGAACGGCACAGCGGGTCCGGCACGGAGCCGGTGAAGGTGACGTCACCCAGCTGACGCACGCCTGGCGCCGACGGGCCGGGCGGTACGCGACTGCGCGTGCTGCCCGGCCCGTCGGGCGACGTCATTTTCGTACGGTGTCGTCGGCTAGGCGTACGGCCGCTTCCCGCGCCGGTACGCGATCTCGCCCAGCACGATGTCCACGGCGAGAAAGCCGACCAGGGGGATGCCGAGGAGCGGCACGAAATACCCGAGCACGGCCACGCCCGCCACCAGGAGCACCAGGACGTACGGCGGGGCGTGCTGCCACGCGCCGCGCGGGACGGGGCGGCCGAAGGCTGAGCCGCGGCCGCGCTGCCACCACATGCGGTAGCCGAACACGATCAGCGTGATCAAGGCAACGGCCAGCGCGGCCAGCAGCACCTGATTGACGAGTCCGAACAGCACACCCGTGTGCGCGTCGATCCCCCACCGGGTGAGCTTCGCCAGCACCGGATAGTCGGCGAACCGCAGGACATCGGTGACTTCGCCGGTGGCCGGGTCGACGGCGACGGAGTCCTGCTTCTCCGGCCAGCTCCGCTGGATCTGCTTGACGACGTACGCGGACGACGCGTCGGCCGGCGGCACGATCTCGACCGGGTCCGACAGGCCCTCGCCTCGCGCGGCCTTCAGCACCGCGTCGAGCCCGACACCGTGCTCGCCGGTCCCGCCCGCCGCCTCGTGCTCGGCGTGCTCGCCGCCGGCCACAGAGGCGGTCACGGTCGGGGTGGCCTGGCCCAGCTGTTCGCGCAGCTCGCTGATGCTCTCCCCCGCGTACGCCGACCAGGTCAGCCCCGTGGCGGAGATGAAGAACAGCCCCACGGCCGCCCACACCCCGACCGTGCCGTGGAGGGTGAGCGTCCGCCGGCGGCCGGTCGTGCCGCGCAGCCTGCGCTGTGCCCTGCGCCGTCCGAACCACAGCAGCAGCCCGCCACCCGTGATCACCCACAGCCAGCTCGCCGCGAACTCGCTGTAGATGCGGCCTGGCTCGCCCAGGTGCAGATCGCGGTGGAGTTCGTCGATCCAGGTGCGCAGCGGCAGGGCGCCGGTGGAGCCGTACTGCTCCAGTGCGCCCCGGACTTCGCCGGTGTAGGGGTTCACGAAGACGGCGAGCGTGTGGTCGGGGTCGACGCCCTCGACGCCGGACAGCAGTACGCGCGTGGTCGCCCCGGCCTCCGGCGATGGCCGCACCGCGCTGATCGAGCCCTCGGGGTGCGCCTTGCGAGCCGCGGCCACCTGCTCGGACACCGGCAGCTCACGGCCGCCGACGGGAACCCGCAACTGGTCCGCGTACACGATCTTCTCAGCCTGGTACGAGCAGGCGTAGAGGAAACCCGTGGTCGCGGCGACAAGCAGGAACGGCGCGACGAGCAGGCCCGCGTAGAAGTGCAGTCGCAGCACCAGGGGACGCAACGCGGCCCAGCCCGATCGGGCGTCGACGGGCGCGGCCTCCGGCAGTTCCTGCACCGGCGTCTGCCCGTCATCCGAGGTGGGAGCGGGAGCGGAGGCGGGTGGGGGCGGGTGAGCAGACATCATGGCAGTGGTCTCCCAACTCGGGGGCAGCAGTCGGCCGTAAGCCGTTCCGCCCCAGCAGTCGTGCCCGACCGCCCGCGAGTTCCCGCGACATGAGTGATCTGCGCCGCATCGCTTCTGGGCCCTTGGCGTACCCTTTGTACGGCCCATGGGGGTCTCCGTCGAAGAAAGCGCTTTCACACCCCTTCTCCAGCCGAGCCACGGCTCGTACGGTGTGATCGATCCGCTTCCCGAGTAGCAAAGGCGGCCCGCATGGCCCTGTTCGACCTGCCCCTGGACGAGCTGCGCAGCTATCGCAGCGCGTCGGTCGAGCCCGACGACTTCGACGCCTTCTGGGCGAAGACCCTGGAGGAGGCCCGCGTCCACGATCTGGACGCCCGCTTCGAGCCGGTCGAGACCGGACTCAAGAACGTCGAGGTGTTCGATGTGACGTTCGCCGGGTTCGGCGGGCACCCCGTCAAGGGCTGGCTGACGCTGCCCGCCGGGACGACGGAGCCCCTGCCGGCGGTCGTCGAGTTCATCGGCTACGGCGGCGGCCGCGGGCTCCCGCACACGCATCTGCTGTGGGCCGCGGCCGGGTTCGCGCACTTCGTGATGGACACCCGGGGCCAGGGCAGCGGCTGGTCCGGCGGCGACACCCCGGACCCCGTGGGCAGCGGCCCCGCGCACCCCGGCTTCATGACCCGCGGCATCGAGGACCCCGAGAGCTTCTACTACCGGCGGGTGTTCACCGACGCTGTCCGGGCGGTCGAGGCCGCGCGTTCCCACCCGCTCATCGACACCTCCCGCACGGCGGCCGTGGGCGCCAGCCAGGGCGGCGGCATCACCCTGGCCGTCGGCGGACTGGTCCCGGACCTCGCCGCGATCGCTCCCGACGTGCCGTTCCTGTGCGACTTCCCGCGCGCGACGACGGCCACCGACCGCGATCCGTACCGGGAGATCGGCCGCTACCTCAAGGTCCACCGCGGCCGCACCGAGCAGGTGATGCGTACGCTCTCCTACTTCGACGGCGCCCACTTCGCCACGCGCGGCAGCAGCCCGGCCCTGTTCTCCGTCGCCCTGGAGGACCAGACCTGCCCGCCGTCCACCGTGTTCGCGGCGTTCAACGCCTGGGCCCACTCCGACAAGGAGATAGCGGTGTACGACTTCAACGACCACGAAGGGGGCGGCCCGTTCCAGCAGGCGGAGCAGCTGCGGTGGCTGCCGCCGCGTCTGTGACACGGACGCCGCACGGGGAGTCCCGGGCGAAGGCCCGCCGGCCTGTGTGCCGGAATTCGCCCGGGTTCCGGCACCGGCGCCGCGGGAACGCGTCGCCGGTCGAGGCGTTCATGAAAAGGCCGAGCGCCATGACCGCTGCCGCGGATTACCGCCCGCGCCCCTCGCGTTCAAGCCGTCATGAAGACGGCTGAGGCGGCGCGGCGGTTCGTCGCGGTATGGGAGACGGCGTGGGCCGGACATGACGTCGAAGCAATCCTGGCGCTGTATGCCGACGGCTGCGTGCACCGCTCCATGCCGTTCCGGGAGCCGCACCGGGGCCGGGACGCACTGGCGGATTATCTGCGCTGGTCCTTCGCGGACGAACGGCCCCTGGACGTGCGCTTCGGGCCTCCCCTGATCGGCGAGGACGGCCTCGCGGTCGCCGAGTTCCGCGTCCTTTCCGTCGAGGGCGAGGCACCGGTGACGCTCGCGGGCTGCGTCTTCGTACGCTTCGGCGGGGACGGGCTCGCCGTGGAGACCCGGGACTACTGGCACACCGTCGCGGGGCACCAGGAGCCCACGGGATCGCTGTTCCTGGGGGCGGGAGTCAGGCATGGCCCTCATGAGGCTGGGTAAGCGACGGTCGCTCCTGCCCGGGCGGACACGGCAACACGCTGTGCCGCCGCAACGATGAGGACAAACCATGACCGCCTTCCCTTCCCCGAACCCGGAACAGGCTCAGCAGGCCCTGAAAGTCCTGGTCGACAACGCCGAGGACGAGTCGCAGCTACGGACCGCCATGGACACGCTGGCCGGTTCCGAGGTACTGGTACCGGTGCCCGGCCCGATCGGCGACGCCCCGGAGGGAGACGACGGGATGACCTTGACCTTGCCGGTCGTCGAGCAGTCCGACGGCGCTCAGGTCGTACCCGTCTTCACCTCGGAGCCTCGGATGATCAGGACTCTGCCCGACATCCCGGCGTACCGCCGGGTGCCGCTCGGAGTGATCGCCGCGCGCTGGCCCGAGGACAAGCTCTCGCTGATCGTGGACGCCGGGGACCCCGACGCGTTGGCGCTCGACGCCGAGTCGGTACGTACGCTGCTGGCCCGGCCCTGAGGGCCGGCAAACCCGGCAAGAAGGTAAGACCAAGTCATTGGGTGAGCAAAAAACCCGATGGAGGTCAAACCTGACGGCCCATCCATGCCTCTTCACAGGTGAGAACTGCAGCCGGTGGAAAGTCGAGGAATGCATGGGCCTGACCAGTCGAGCGCTTGAGTACGCGGCGTCCTGTGCGGCTCTCCTGTGTGTGGGCCTGACGGTTTGGGTGTGGCCGCGTCTCTCGGACCGGCGGCTCAGCCATGTGCTGGGCCGGCTCGGAGTGATCGGCGCGACGCAACTGTCGATCCTGACGGCCTGCGCCATAGCGGTGAACACGGACTTCGAGTTCTACGGTTCGTGGGACGAGCTGCTGGGGAACGTCGCCACGGCCCCCGCACAGGTCACCGGCCTTGCCGCGAGCGGCCGGTACTCGACGATCAACGCGGTGCAGGGCAGCTTGATCCAGCCAGCCGGGCCGCAGGGCCTCGAGAGGGTGAAGGGCATTCCGCGGGGGCCGGCCGCCCGGGTGGGCCGCGTGGAGTCGGTGCGGATCACCGGGCGGCGCTCGCGCGCCATCAATCCGGCCTTCGTCTATCTGCCGCCTCAGTACTTCCAGAAGCAGTTCGACCGGCAGCGGTTCCCCGTCATCGTCGCCATCAGCGGCTATCCGG
Source organism: Streptomyces sp. NPDC002577 (assembly GCF_053594815.1). NCBI lineage: Bacteria > Bacillati > Actinomycetota > Actinomycetes > Kitasatosporales > Streptomycetaceae > Streptomyces > Streptomyces sp. NPDC002577. Next base: position 43,068 of record NZ_JBSFWK010000052.1, read on the forward strand.
GCGGCATCCTCAATCTCGCCCAGTATCTGCAGGTGCCGCAGACCGCTGCCCAGTTGCTGCGCACCAACCGTATGCAGCCCACAGTGATCGTGATGGTCCGGCCGACCATCGCGCCGCCTCGCGACACCGAGTGCGTGGACGTGCCGGGCGGCCCGCAGGCCGAGACCTTCTTCGCCAAGGATCTGCCCGAGGCGGTCGAGCAGACCTATCGCGTCGGCCACGACCCCAGTGCCTGGGGTGCGCTCGGCTATTCGTCGGGCGGCTCCTGCGCCCTGCAGCTCGCCCTGCGCCATCCCGGCGTCTACACCTCGGCCGTCGCCCTCTCCGCCGACTACCGGATCGGCGACGACCTCACCACCGGCGACCTCTTCGGCAGCGGCCCGGGCGCCGCGCGCCGGCAGCTGGGTCACGATCTGATCTGGCGGCTGCGACACCTTCCCGCCCCACGGGTCTCCGTGCTGGTGGCGAGCAGCAGGAAGGGCGAGAGAGACTACGGCGAGACGATGAAGTTCCTGAGGGCCGTCAAGCCCCCGATGACCGCGGCGAAGATCATCCTGCCGCAGGGCAGTCACCACTTCACGACCTGGCGGCGCGAGATCGCTCCGGCCATGGAGTGGATGGGCCGTCAGCTGACGTTCCCCCAGGACACGGCACCCGGCCCGCGCCAGCACTCGGCGATCAACCCCGAGCCGGGTCGTCGGGGCGCCGCGACGGCCCCACCGCTCCACAGTGTGACGGCGGCGGCTCCCCGACGGCGTACGACGTCGTAGCGCTGTCGCCGCGCGGGCCGGCAGACGAGGCGGGCCGGTTGTCCCCCGGGGAAGCGGGGGACAACCGGCCCGTCGTACCGACTGCGCCGCCTACACCTCGGGCGCGTCCCCGAAGTCCGGTATCTCGAGGCGGGCACCGCCCTGCAGTGCGGACTGGTGCGCGATGATCCCCGGCAGGGTGTAGCGGGCCGCGAGCCAGGCGTTCACCGGCGGCAGCGTCCGGGTGTTGACCGCGGTGACGAAGTCGTCGACGAGGAAGTGGTGGCTCCCCTCGTGGCCGTTCTTCAGGTGGTCGAACTCCCTGGGCAGCCGCGCCCGGTCGTGCACGGGCGCCGACCCCGAGGTGAAGGCGTCCCGCAGGGCCGGGGCGATGTGCTGGAGGGAGGGGTCGTCCGGCGACAGCGTGGGCTTGGGCTGCAGGTACTCGGAGACGTCGGTGACCCCCTTCTTGTCCTGCCAGAGGCTGTACGTGGCGAGCTGCTCGAAGCTGCCGTCCGTACCGAAGAAGCGGAACCGCGACTCGCGGATATGGGAGGGGTAGCCGACCCGGCGGAACTCGTTCGTGCGGAAGGTTCCGCCGCCCGCGACCTCGAACAGGGCGGTGGCATTGGAGAAATCGTTGCCGAACTGGCTGACCTCCCTGTCGAACACGCCGTCGCCGCGCTCGTCCCGCACACCGATCGCGGACACGCTCACCGCATGCGTCTGCCAGGCGCCGAGCACTCCGCCCACCGAGTGCGTGGGGTAGAGCAGCGGCGGATAGCTGGCCGTGGCCTTCCAGTTCTCGCCACCGCTGTACTGGTAGGCCTCGTAGAAACCCAGGTCCATGTCGTGGACGTAGTCGCCCTCGGCGTAGAAGAGCCGCCCGAAGGCGCCCTCCGCGATCTGGTTGCGGGCGTACACGGTGGCCGGGTTGTAGTGGCTGGTCTCGCCCATCATGTAGGTGAGGCCGGTCTCGCGTACGGTGTCGATGATCTCTGCGATCTCGTCCTGCGTGATGGCCATCGGGACGGCGGAGTACACGTGCTTGCCGGCCTTCAGCGCCTGCACGACGAGGGGCCCGTGGGTCCAGCGCTGGGTGAAGATGGCGACCGCGTCGATGGCCTTCGACTCCAGCATCGCCTCGTACGACGGGTAGGTCCCCGCCAGCCCCTCGTCGGCGACGAGTTGCCCGGCGCGCTCGGCGAGCAGGTCGGTGGCGAAGACGTCGCCGACGCCCGGATGGGCGTGGAACAGCTTGGCGAACTGGCCGGCGAACTGCCCGGCGCCGACGATGCCGAGGGAGAACGTCATGCGTGGTGTGCCCTTCACTGGTCGAGGATCAGGTTGATCTGGCTGTTGGTCTTGTCGAGGCCGCTCACGGGCGCGTCGTTGGCGAAGACGTCCTGCATGGCGGGCGCCATCAGCGCGACCACGTCGGCCGCGTAGTTGGTGATCGGGTAGGAGAAGGTGGTGAAGTCCTTCTTGTCGGCGACCGGCTGCGTGAAGGCGGTCACGTCGATGCCCTTCTTCTTGTAGGCGGCCACCGCGGCCTTCGTGCCGTCAGGCGTGGCCGGGAAGACGATCCCGTAACGCCCCACCGTCTTCTGGCACGCGTCGGACGCCAGGTACTTCACCCATTTCTCGGCGCCCGGCTTGTTGCGGGCGTTCTTGGTGACGGAGTCGGCGAGGCCGTTCATCATCGTCGCCCGCTTGCCGGTCGGGCCGACGGGTGTGAAGGCGGTGCCGAGCTTGACGCCCTTCATCCCGTAGTACGTCGAGATCATCCAGGCGCCGTCGAAGGCGGCCGCCGCCTTGCCCGCGGCGACCTGCGCGTTCGCCGGGTTGGCTCCCGCGCTGTAGTCCGTGAGGGGGGCCATGTAGCCCTTCCTCGCCAGGCCGAAGTACCACTTGATCACGGACTGGAAGGTCTTGCTGTCGTACTGGTACTCGGTGCCCCACCGCTTCTTGTTCGTGTAGGTCCAGCCCGCGGAGGCGGCGAAGTGGCTCCATGTCGTCTGGCCGTCGGCGTCGCCGGCACCGTTGGTCGCAAGGCCGTACACCTTGACGTGGCGCTTGTCGAAGCCCGGCTCGTCACCGCGTTTGCCGTTCTTGTCGATGGTGAGGTGGGCGACGGCCTTCTCGAACGTGCCGCCGTCCTTGGGGTTCCAGGCGAGGTTGTTGAGTTCCGTCGGCGTGAGCCCGGCGGACTCGACCATCTTCTGGTTGTAGAAGAGGGCGACGGTGTCCCAGTCCTTGGGAGCGCCGTAGCGGTGTCCGTCCTGGCCGACCCAGTTCTCGGCCAGCCCGGACTGGTAGTCGGACTCGTCGACACCCAGGTCGTCCAGCGGCTCCAGAACCTTCAGGTCGGCGAACTGGCCGAACTTCTGGATGTGGTCGGTGAACACGTCCGGCTGGGTGCCCGCGATGAAGCTCGCGGTGAGCTTGGTCCAGTAGTCGCCCCAGCCCATCTGGGTGATCTTGACTGTCAGTCCCGGGTTCTCCTTCTCGAAGCCCTTCGCGCAGGCCTGGTAGGCGGGCATCTGGTTGGCGTCCCACAGCCAGTACGTCACCGTGTTCGAGGACGGGCCGGTGGTGCCTCCTTCGGCGCAGCCGGTCAGGGACAGCGCCAGCGCTCCGGCCAGCGCCACGACGGTACGAATTCGCATCCCTGTCCCCTTACTTGATCCCGGTGAAGCTGATGGAACTGACGATGCGGCGCGCGAAGAAACCGAACAGCACCAGCATGGGAAGGGCGGCGATGAGGGTGGCCGCCATCAGGCCGGACCAGTCGTAGCCGGTCTGCGGGGTCTGCGCCCGGAAGATGGCCAGCGCCACGGTGAGCAGGCGCGAGCTGTCGGTGTAGGACACCATCAGCGGCCAGAAGTAGTCGTTCCAGGAGGTGATGTAGGTCAGCACACCCAGCGTGAGGATGGGGGTCGACGCCATGGGCAGCATCACCCGGAAGAAGATCCGGACCTTCCCGGCGCCGTCGAGCAGGGCCGCCTCCTCGACTTCGCGGGGGACGTTCATGAAGAACTGCCGCAGGAAGAACACCGCGAACGGCGTCATGAACATCGTCGGCAGCGCGATGCCCAACAGCGTGTCCACCAGGCCGAGTTGCTTGATGAGCACGAAGTTCGGCAGCAGAGTGAAGATGGCGGGCACCATCAACCCGGCCAGGAAGAGCCCGAACACCGCGTCCCGGCCCCGCCAGCGCAGCCGGGCGAAGGCGTACGCGGCCATGGCGGAGAAGAAGAGCTGGCAGACGGTGATCAGGGTCGACGTGATCACCGAGTTGACCAGATAGCGCCAGAACTTCAGCCCGCCTCCCGAACCGCCCCGGGCGATCGCCTCCTTGGTGGACTGCAGGCCCAGGGCCCGTTCGAAGCCACCGGTGGTGAGGTCCACGGGCAGGGGATCGCCGGGGTGTGCGGCGAGCGCCGTGTTGGTGGACAGCGCGGTGCGCAGGATCCAGTAGAACGGCAGCAGGGTGACGAGCACGATCGCGGCCATCACCGCCCAGGCCGCGACCCGGCCGAAGGAGGGCCGTCGCCTGACGGGCCGTACGTGTGTCGTCGTGGTTGCCACGGCAGCCATGTGGGTGTCTCCCTCCGTCAGCCGAGGTCGGTCTGGCCGGCCCGGGTGAGCCGGTACTGGATGAAGGTGATCGCGCTCAGCACGACGAGCAGGGCCACGGACATCGCGGACGCGTAGCCGAACTGGAAGCGGCCGAAGGCCGAGCCGTAGATGTAGTACTGGAGGACGTTGGTGGCGTTGGCCGGGCCGCCCCCGGTGGTCACGGCGACCGTGTCGAACACCTGGAACGAACCGATCACCGTCATGATCAGCACCACGGCGAGCACCGGCCGCAGCAGCGGCAGGGTGATCCGCCAGAACATCCGCCACTCGCTCGCACCGTCGACCTTCGCGGCCTCGTACATGTCGTTCGGGATGGCCTGCAGACCGGCGAACAGCAGCAGCGCGGTGTAGCCGACGTGGCGCCACACATTGATCAGGGCGATCGTCGGGATGGCCCAGGTCTCGTCCGCCAGGAAGGGGATGCGGTCGAAGCCCAGCGCCCCGATGATCTGGTTGCCGATGCCGAGCTGGGTGTCGAGGATCCAGAGCCAGACGATGCCGGCGACGACGTTGGACATGAGGTACGGGGCGAGGACGATGCTGCGCAGGACGGCCGACTGGGTCAGCCGCTGCAGAAGTACGGCGATGGCCAGGGCTGAGACCGTCTGGATGCCGATGTTGATGACGACGTACTCGACGGTGACGCCCAACGAGCCCCAGAAGATGGGGTCGTTGACCATGCGTATGTAGTTGTCGAGCCCCGCCCACTCGGCCGGCGTCAGCAGGTTGAACCGGGTGAAGCTGAGCCAGATGCCCCGCAGTGTGGGCCAGGCCAGGAAGACCAGGAAGCCCAGCATGGCCGGGGCGACGAAGACCGCCGCGAGGGCTCCGTCCCCGCGCCCGCCGCCGTCTCGTTCGCGGGCCCGCACCTTCGACTTCGTCCGTGTCCCTTCGGCGCCGGGCACTCCCAGGCGCGAAGGTGGGCTGCTTGAGGCGACAGTCATCAGCGACTCCCTCGTCTGCGGCTCGACTCGTCCTCTGCGGCACTTACTTTCGCCGCGGAAGAATCCAGCAGTCAAGAGTCGAGAACACACCTTCTTTTCCACCGAGAAACGCGCTTGGACTAGGTATATTACTTTCGAGACGGAAACATCTTGGGAGACCTCTTGAGCACACGTACGGCCAGCTGGCTGCCGCTGAGTTCCGGCGAACGGGCCGTGGCCATCGAGGCCCTCATCCACGGCCCGCTCTCCCGGACCGAGCTCGCCCGGCGACTGAACCTCTCGGCCGGCAGCCTCACCCGGCTCACCAAACCGCTGCTCGAATCGGGCCTGCTGGTGGAGGAGGGCGCCACGGTCACCGGAACCCGTCAGGGCCGCCCCTCGCAGCCGCTGGACGTCGTGGCCGACTCCCGGTACTTCGCCGGCTTCAAGATCACCGAGGACATGGTCTACGGCGTCGTCACCACACTCAGGAGCGAGATCGTCGCCCGCCACGACCGCCCGCTGACCACGCACGAGCCCGAGCAGGTCGCGGCACTTCTGGAGGAGATGACGGCCGAGTTCGGCCGGGCCTTCCCCCGACTGGCGGGTGTCGGCATCGGCGTGGGCGGGCGCGCCCGGGACCGGTCGGTCGTCGCCGAGTCCGTCTTCCTGGGCTGGGAGGACGTGCCGCTGGCCGAACTCGTCGAGGCACGCACCGGGCTTCCGGTCGTCGTCGAGAACGATGTCGCGGCGCTGATCGAAGCCGAGTCCTGGTTCGGCGCGGGCCGGGGCCTGGAGCGGTTCGCGGTGCTCACCATCGGGGCGGGCATCGGGTACGGGCTGGTGCTCGGCGGAAAGCTCATCCGTACCCCGGAGGACGGCCGGGGCATCGGGCGGCGCTGGATCGTCAACCCGAACGGCCCCCTGACCCCGGACGGGGAACGCGGCAGCGCCATAGCGCTCCTGACCATCCCCAGCATCTGCTACCAGGTGCGGGCGGCTCTCGGCCGCGACGTGGAGTACGAGGAGATCCTCGCGCTCGCCGCCGCAGGGGACCCGCTTACCTCGCGCGTGCTCGACGAGTCGGCGCGGGGCCTCGGCACCCTGGTGGCCCAGATCGCCAACTTCGCGATGCCGCAGAAGATTCTGCTCGCCGGGGAGGGCGTCGGCCTCGTCGACGTCGCGGGCCCGGCCATCGAGGAGACCGTCCTCGCGCACCGCCATCCCCTGGCGGACCCGGTCGTCCTGGAGACCAAGGTGTCCGACTTCCACGACTGGGCGCGCGGAGCGGCGGTTCTCGCCATTCAGGTGCTGGTGCTCGGGACGAACGAAGGGTGACACCGGCGGGCCGGCGGCGGACTGCGCCGGCCTTCGCCGCCCGGTCGCCGGTCCCTAGTGGTACAGTGCACTTGGTACTTGTGTTCGCCCACGTCGTGGCGCCAGTACCGTCTCTCTGAAATCTCTCTGCGTTTCCGCTGTTGCGCCCGTCTTTCCTGACCGGCGATCCAGCTTCTCCGCATCATCGCGTTTCACCGGCTTCGGGCTTCCTCCGGGCGTACGGGCCACAGGGTCCGTCTTCGCGACCGGACGTGCCCGCCGCTCTCGCGAGTCGGCCGCTCTTCCGGCCACTTCCGTGAATCGGCCGCTCTTTCGGCCGGTTCGCCGTACGGGCGTGAATTCTCCGCCCCCTTCGCAGCCGGTTTCCCCCTCCTTCGCAGCCGGTTCCCCGGCGCCCCAACCGATGTACCTGTCCACGAAAGGGCACGACATGACCAGCACTCTCGAACACATCCCTCCCCCCATGAGGACCCCCGCGTCCGCCGTCCAGGCCATCGGTGTCCTCGACATCGCGCCGGGCGGGCACGGCTTCCTGCGAGGCCGGGGCTGCCTGCCCACCCCCGGCGACGTACAGGTGTCCTCAGCCCTGATCCGCCGGTTCGGTCTGCGCAAGGGCGATGTCGTCGAAGGCGACATCACCGAGGACGGCGGCCGGAAGCGCGCGCTCGGATCCGTCGAGCGGGTGGGCGGCCTCCCGCCCGAAGCCCTGCGCGCCCGGCCGCACTTCCGTGACCTCACCCCGCTGCACCCTCGGCAGCGGCTGCGCCTCGAAAGCGCCGCCGGAGGGCTCACGACCAGGCTCATCGACCTCGTCGCGCCCGTCGGCAAGGGACAGCGCGGCCTGATCGTGGCCCCGCCCAGGACCGGCAAGACGGTGCTGCTCCAGCGGCTCGCCGCCGCCATCACGGAGAACCACCCCGAGTGCCGTCTGATGGTGGTGCTTCTCGACGAACGGCCCGAAGAAGTCACCGACATGCGCCGTTCGGTGCGGGGCGAGGTGCTGGCCTCGACCTTCGACCGGTCGGCGAAGGAGCACATCGCTCTCGCCGAACTGGCCGTCGAGCGCGCCAAGCGGCTCGTCGAACAGGGGCAGGACGTCGTCATCCTGCTGGACTCCCTCACCCGCCTGTGCCGGGCCCACAACAACGCGGCGGCGGGGAGCGGCCGCACCCTCAGCGGCGGCGTCGATGCCGCCGCACTGCACGGCCCCAAGCGGCTCTTCGGAGCTGCGCGCCTCGCCGAGGAGGGCGGCTCCCTGACCATCCTCGCCACCGCCCTGGTGGAGACCGGCTCCCGCGCCGACGACTACTTCTTCGAGGAGCTCAAGAGCACCGGGAACATGGAGCTGCGGCTGGACCGCGCACTGGCGGACAAGCGGATCTACCCGGCCGTGGACATCACACCGTCAGGCACGCGACGCGAGGAACTGCTGCTACCCGAAGGGGAGTTGACGGCCGTACGGGGCCTGCGGCGCGTCCTGCAGGGCCGGGACGGCCAGGCGAACCTGGAGGCGCTGCTGGACAAGATGCGGCACACCCCGGACAACGCCGCCTTTCTGCGTCAGGTCCACCACACCGTCCCCGGTGCATGAACGCCGCGAGTGATCAGGAGCGGACCAGCAGCTGGAACTCGAACGCGTAGCGCGAGGCGCGGTAGATGTGCGTGCCGTACTCGACGACGCGTCCGGTGGAGTCGTAGGCCGTGCGCTGCATCGTCAGCAGCGCGGCGCCTTCGGTCTCGTCGAGGCGCTCGGCCTCCTCGGCGGTGGCGCAGCGCGCGCCTATGGACTGCCGGGCGCTGTGCAGGGTGACTCCGGCGGTCCGCATCATGCGGTAGAGACCGGTCGCCTCCAGCTTGGCGGTGTCGAGCTGCAGCAGACCTGCCGGGAGGTAGTTGCAGAGGAACGCCATGGGCTGGCCGTGGGTGAAGCGCAGCCGTTCGAGGACGGCGACGTCGCTTGCCTCGGCGATGCCGAGGGCCGCCGCGACCTCCGCGGACGCCGGCTGCAACTCGTTGCGCAGAACGTGCGTGGCGGGGCTCTGGCCTGCGGCCTCCAGGTCGTCGTAGAGGCTGCTCAGCTCCAGCGGCCGCTTGACCTGACTGTGCACCACCTGGGTGCCGACGCCCCGGCGGCGCACCAGCAGGCCCTTGTCGACCAGGGACTGGATGGCCTGACGGACCGTGGGCCGGGACAGGCCGAGACGGCCGGCGAGTTCGATCTCGTTGCCCAGGAGGCTGCCGGGGGCCAGCGCGCCGTGCTCGATCGCCGACTCCAGCTGCTGCGCGAGCTGGTAGTAGAGCGGCACCGGGCTTGTGCGGTCCAGTGCGAAATCGAGTGAGGAGGAAGGCGCGGAAGTGGTCACGAGGGGAGGGTATCCATCCGTCGGAACGACAGGAAGCCCTGTCAGGCAATTTGTCCGGACAATATGCATCCGTCGGTGGCGTCGGGCGGCCACGTGCGCCGCCCGACGTCACCGCGGCCTCAGGAGTTGCTGGGGAAGCCCAGGTTGATGCCGCCGTCCGAGGGGTCCGGCCAGCGGGTGGTGATCACCTTGCCCTGTGTGTAGAAGGCGATGCCGTCGTTGCCGTAGATGTGGTGGTCGCCGAAGAGCGAGTCCTTCCAGCCGCCGAAGGAGTGGTAGCCGACCGGGACCGGGATCGGCACGTTCACGCCGACCATGCCGGCCTGGACCTCGAGCTGGAACCGGCGGGCGGCGCCACCGTCCCGGGTGAAGATCGCGGTGCCGTTGCCCCAGCGGGAGCTGTTGATCAGCTTGATCGCGTCGTCGTAGGTCTCCGCCCGTACGACGCACAGGACGGGTCCGAAGATCTCGTCCCGGTACGCGTCCGCGGTGACCGGCACCTTGTCCAGGAGCGAGACGCCGAGGAAGAAGCCGTCCTCGTGGCCCTCCACGCTGTAACCGGTGCCGTCGACGACGACTTCGGCGCCCTGCTCGGCCGCCGACGCCACGTACGAGGCCACCTTGTCGCGGTGCTCACGGGTGATCAGCGGGCCCATCTCACTCGACGGGTCCGTGCCGGGGCCGATCTTCAGCACCTTCGCGCGCTCGGCGATCTTCCCGACGAGCTCGTCGCCGGTGTCGCCGACCGCGACCACGACCGACACGGCCATGCAGCGCTCACCGGCCGAACCGTAGGCGGCATTGATGGCCTGGTCGGCGGCGAAGTCCAGGTCGGCGTCCGGCAGTACCAGCATGTGGTTCTTGGCGCCGCCGAGTGCCTGGACCCGCTTGCCGTGTTCGACGGCCTTGAGCTGGATGTACTTCGCGATCGGCGTCGAGCCGACGAACGAGACGGCCGCGACGTCCGGGTGCTCCAGGAGCCGGTCCACGGCCACCTTGTCGCCCTGGACGATGTTGAGGACACCGTCGGGCAGGCCGGCCTGGGAGGCCAGCTCCGCCAGCAGGTACGACGCCGAGGGGTCCTTCTCGCTCGGCTTGAGGACGAAGGTGTTGCCGCAGGCGATCGCTATGGGGAACATCCACATCGGCACCATCGCCGGGAAGTTGAACGGCGTGATGCCCGCCACCACGCCCAGCGGCTGGCGGATGGAGGCGACGTCGACCCGCGTGGAGACCTGCGTCGACAGCTCGCCCTTCAGCTTCTCCGGGATGGCGCAGGCCAGTTCCACGATCTCCATGCCGCGCGCGACCTCGCCGAGCGCGTCGGAGTGCACCTTGCCGTGCTCGGCGGTGATCAGTGCGGCGATCTCGTCGCGGTGCGCGTCCAGCAGCTCGCGGTACTTGAACAGGACGGCGGTGCGCTTGGCGAGCGATGCGGTGCCCCAGCTCTCGAAAGCGGCCCTGGCGCCGGCGACGGCGGCGTCCACCTCGTCGACCGTGGCGAAGGCGACCTGCTTCTCCTGGGCGCCGGTGGCCGGGTTGAACACCTGACCGAAGCGGCCGGACGTGCCCTCGGCGGGCTTTCCGCCGATCCAGTGGTTGATGGTCTTCATGTTCTTGCGGGGCCTTTCGTGGGGCGGGGGTCGGAGGTCCGAGGGCGGCCGGGTCCTTGTCGAGCCGCATCAGGTGGCCGGCTCGGGATGCCGGGACCAGAGGTGGCGGCGGATGCCGGGGCTAGAGGTGGCGGCGGATGCCGGGGCTAGAGGTGGCGGCGGATGCCGGGGCTAGAGGTGACGGCGGATGCCGGCGGCGTGGTGGTCGTAGGTCTTGCGGGCTTCGACGGCCGCCTCGCGGGACGCGACCTCGGCGACCGGCACGTCCCACCACGCCTCGGTGCCGGGCGCGTTGGGGTTGCTGGTGTCCGTCTCGACGTACACGCAGGTGGGCCGGTCCGATCCACGGGCCGCGGCCAGCGCGTCGCGCAGCTCGCCCACCGTCTTGGCGCGGATGACGTCCATGCCGAGGCTGGCGGCGTTGGCGGCCAGGTCGACGGGCAGCGGATCGCCGGTGAACGTGCCGTCCGCGGCGCGGTAGCGGTAGGCGGTGGCGAAGCGCTCTCCGCCGGTCTGCTCGGACAGCCCGCCGATGGAGGCGTAGCCGTGGTTCTGGATGAGGACGATGTTGACCGGCAGGCCCTCCTGCACGGCCGTGACGATCTCGGTGGGCAACATCAGGTACGTGCCGTCGCCGACCAGCGACCAGACGGCCGTGTCCGGCGCGGCGAGCTGGACGCCGATGCCGCCGGGGATCTCGTAGCCCATGCAGGAGTAGCCGTACTCCAGGTGGTACTGACGGGGCGAGCGGGCGCGCCACAGCTTGTGCAGGTCGCCCGGGAGCGAGCCGGCTGCGTTGATGACCACGTCCTCGTCGCCGACCACGGAGTCCAGGACGCCGAGCACCTGGGTCTGGGTGGGTACGGCGCTGTCGTCGTCGGCCTGGTAGGCGGCGTCCACGACGCGCTCCCAGCGCTCCTTGCCGGCGGCGTACTCGGCCTCGTACGACGCGTCCACGCGGTGACCGGCGAGCACCTCGGTGAGCGCTTCCAGGGCAGCGCGGGCGTCGGCGACGACGGTCGTGGCGGCCAGCTTGTGTGCGTCGAACGACGTGATGTTGACGTTGAGGAAGCGCACCCCCGGCTCGGCGAAGAGCGTCGACGACGCGGTGGTGAAGTCGGTGTAGCGGGTGCCGACGCCGATGACGAGGTCGGCGCTGCGGGCGATGTCGTCGCAGACCGCGGTGCCGGTGTGGCCGATGCCCCCGAGGTCGGCGGGGTGGTCGTGGCGCAGCGACCCCTTGCCCGCCTGGGTGGAGGCGACGGGGATGCCGGTCGCGTCCACCAGCGACTTGAGAGCGCTCTCGGCCTCGCTGTGGTGGACGCCCCCGCCCGCGATGATCAGCGGGCGGCGTGCGTCCCGTACGAGCGCGGCCGCGGCAGCGAGCTCAGCGGGCTCCGGGGCCGGGCGGCGCACGTGCCAGACGCGCTCGGCGAAGAACTCCTCGGGCCAGTCCCAGGCCTCGGCCTGGACGTCCTGCGGCAGGGCGAGGGTGACGGCGCCGGTCTCGGCGGGGTCGGCGAGCACGCGCATGGCGTTCAGCGCGGACGGGATCAGCGCCTCGGGCCGGTTGATGCGGTCGAAGTAGCGGGAGACCGGCCGCAGCGCGTCGTTGACCGAGATGTCCGCAGAGACCGGGTGTTCGAGCTGTTGGAGCAGCGGGTCCGCGGTGCGGGTCGCGAAGTAGTCGCCGGGCAGCAGCAGGACGGGGAGGCGGTTGACGGTGGCGAGGGCGGCACCCGTGACCAGGTTGGTGGCGCCGGGGCCGATGGAGGTGGTGACGGCCTGGGCGGAGAGCCGGTCGAGCTGGCGGGCGTAGCCGACGGCTGCGTGCACCATGGCCTGTTCGTTGCGGCCCTGGTGGAACGGCATGGTCTCCTCGCCGGCCTCGAGGAGCGCCTGGCCGAGCCCGGCGACGTTGCCGTGGCCGAAGATCCCCCAAGTGCCGGCGATCAGCCGGCGGCGGACGCCGTCGCGCTCGGTGTACTGCGCGGACAGGAACCGCACCAGCGCCTGGGCTACGGTCAGGCGGCACACTGGCTGGTTCGGGTGGTTCATCGGGACCTCACTGGCTCAACGGGAAACGGGGGACGGGGCGGAGTAGAGCGGCAGGCGCGGGTCGACGGGCCGGCCCTGCCAGCTGCCGCGGATCCAGGCGTGGTCGGGGTGGTCGCAGATCAGCCAGTCGCGTTCGGCGCCGGGGCCCGCCATGACGTTCAGGTAGTACATGTCGTGGCCGGGCATGGCCATCGAGGGCCCGTGCCAGCCGTCGGGGATCAGGACGACGTCGCCGCCGCGGACTTCGGCCAGCACGTCGGTGTTCTGGCCCTGGCCGGACGGGGACACGCGCTGGTAGCCGAGGCCGGGGGTGCCGTCGTGGCCGGCGATCTCGAAGTAGTAGATCTCCTCGAGCTCGGACTCCTCGCCCGGGCGGTGCTCGTCGTGCTTGTGCGGCGGGAAGGAGGACCAGTTGCCGCCTGGAGTGATCACCTCGACGGCGATCAGCTTGTCGCACTCGAAACCGTATCCAGCATCGCCTCCGGCGGGGGCCGCGGCACCGAAGTTGTTGACCTGGCGGCTGCAGTTGCCGGTGCCGCGCAGCTCGACGGGCACGGCGGAGGCCGGGCCGTAGCGGGCGGGCAGGCGGCGGGTGCAGCGGGCGCCGGTCAGGGCGAACCGCCCGCCGCCGGTGGACGTGAGCGAGACCTGCGCCTCGATCGGCGCGTACGCGAAATCGCTGACTCCGCTGAAGACGCTCTCCCGGCCCTCCAGTTCGAAGGCGTGTCCGTCGATCTCGACCGTGCAGGAGCCGGAGAGCGGGAGCACGATCCACTCGCTGTCACCGGTGTCGAAGGTGTGCCGCCCTCCCGGCGGGAGTTCGAGAACGCGCAGGCTGGAGTAGCCCCAGCCGGCCGTCTCGGGGCTGATGTCCACGGTGTAGGGGCCGCCCGCGGCCTTCCCGGTCGGCAGGTGGTACTGCCGGTGCTGGGCGGTGGTCATGGTGTGACTCCTCCGGATGCGTTCACAACGGGCGGTGCGTTCACGGCGGGCGCGCCGAGCGGTGCGTTCACAGCAGGCCGACGGCGGTGTCCACCGCGGTCTCCACACTGCCTTCGGCGGGGTAGAGCAGCGACCTGCCGACGACGAGCCCCTGGACGGTGGGCTGCCGCAGCGCCTTGCGCCACTTCTCGTACGCGCCCTCCTGGTCCTTGCCCACCTCGCCGCCGAGCAGTACGACGGGCAGGGTGGAGGTCTCGAGAACCTGGGCCATGTCGTCGGGGTTCTCGGTGACGGGCAGTTTCAGCCACGTGTAAGCGGACGTGCCGGCCAGGCCCGAGGCGATGGCGATGGACCGGGTGACGGCCTCGGGGCTGAGATCGTTGCGTACGGCCCCGTCGACGCGGCGCGAGATGAACGGCTCGACGAAGACCGGCAGGCGCAGCGCGGCCATGTCGTCTATGGCGCGGGCGGTGGACTGCAGGGTGGAGAGGGAGCCCGGGTCGTCGTAGTCGATGCGCAGCAGCAGCTTTCCGGCGTCGAAGCGGAGCCGCTGGATGTCCTGGGGGCGGTGGCCGGTGAAGCGGTCGTCCATCTCGAACGAGGCACCGGCGAGGCCGCCGCGGTTCAGCGAGCCCATCACGATCTTGTTGTCGAGGACGCCGAGGAGCAGCAGGTCCTCGAGGATGTCGGCGGTGGCGAGGACGCCGTCGACGCCGGGCCGGGACAGCGCGACGCAGAGCCGTTCGAGGAGGTCGGCGCGGTTGGCCATGGCCATGCGCCGGTCGCCGACGCCGAGCGCGCCGCGTGCCGGGTGGTCGGCGGCCACGATCATGAGCCGGCCGCTCTCGCCGATCAGGGGGCGGCGGGTGCGGTGGGCCGCCGCTTCGGCGATGGCTTCCGGCTGCCGGGCCCGCACCGAGACGATGTCGGGGATGCTGATGGCCAAGGGGATGCTCCCTTTCTTCAGTCGGTGGAGGTCAGCCGCGGGCGATGAGCTGCTCGACCTCGGCGGAGGTCGGCATCGCGGAGGAGCAGGCGAGGCGGGAGGCGACGATGGCGCCGGCGGCGTTGGCATGGCGCATCACCTTCTCCAGCTCCCAGCCGGCGAGCAGACCGTGGCAGAGGGAACCGCCGAAGGCGTCGCCGGCGCCGAGGCCGTTGACGACCTCGACGGGCACGGGCGGGACCTCGGCCGTGGTGCCGTCGCGGTGCACGGCGAGCACACCCTTGGGGCCCTGCTTGACGACGGCGAGTTCCACGCCGGCGTCCAGCAACGCCTCGGCGCAGGCGCGCGGTTCGCGTACGCCGGTGGCGACCTCGCATTCGTCGAGGTTGCCGACGGCGACCGTGGCGTGGCGCAGCGCCTCGGCGTAGTGGGGGCGGGCCTCGTCGGGGTTGCGCCAGAACATCGGCCGCCAGTCGAGGTCGAAGACGGTGATGCCGGCCTTGGCGCGGGCCTCGAGTGCGGTGAAGTGGGCGGCGCGGCTGGGCTCCTCGCTCAGTCCGGTGCCGGTGATCCAGAAGATTCGGGCCGCGCGGATGGCGTCGAGGTCGAGCTCCTCGGCCTTGATCTCCAGATCGGGGGCCTTGGGCTGCCGGTAGAAGTACAGCGGGAAGTCGTCGGGCGGGAAGATCTCGCAGAAGGTGACCGGCGTCGGGTAGTCGTCGACCGGGGTGACCCAGCGGTTGTCGACGCCGAACTCCTTGAGCGCCTGGCGGACGTAGGCGCCGAAGGGGTCCCGGCCCGTGCGGCTGATCACCGCGGTGGAGCGGCCCCGGCGCGCGGTGGCCACCGCCACGTTGGTCGCCGATCCGCCGAGAAATTTTCCGAAGGTCTCAACCTCTGGCAGGGGAACACCCGTCTGAAGGGGGTAGATATCAACGCCGATGCGCCCCATGGTGATCAGATCAAACGGCTCGAACGATTCAGCCATGCGCGACGCTCCTAGAAGGGGGGGGTGGGCGTCCGGGGCAACCCGGCATCTGCGCCTGGGGCGTGACCCCTGGCGTCTCATAGATGTAGGACTCAGAGCGAGCAGGTGTCAATAGTTTGTTCTGACATTCGAACCTGAACGTGAAATGATGTCTTAACAAAGTATTGACAGTGGGGCACATCACGGGCTTGTATCCCGTCCCAACGAAAGAGCCGCGTCATCGGTACGAACGGCACGGGCCTCCCAGCCCGAGCCGCTACCCCCCAACCCCTCTGTCACACAGTGAGGTGCCGGAAGATGGACCGCACGTCCCGCCGCCGTCCCCGCAGATACGCCGCAATCGCCGCCGCAACCGCGGCTGCAGCACTCCTCGCCACAGGATGCTCCAGCAGCTCCGGCGGGAAGCAGGCCGAGGAGGACAGCGGGACCGCCTCGGCAGGCAAGGCCAGCACTCCCCGCATGACGGTCGCGCTGGTCACCCACCAGGCTCCTGGCGACACGTTCTGGGACATCGTCCGCAAGGGCGCGCAGGCCGCCGCAGCCAAGGACAACATCAAGCTGGTCTACTCGAGCGACCCGAACGCGGGCAACCAGGCCAATCTGGTCCAGAACGCGATCGACCAGAAGGTCGATGGCATCGCGGTCACGCTCGCCAAGCCGGACGCCATGAAGGACGTCGTGGCCAAGGCGGAGAAGGCCGGCATACCCGTGGTCGGCCTCAACTCGGGCGTGGAGGACTGGAAGGACCTGGGCCTGCTGGAGTACTTCGGCCAGGACGAGGGCGTCGCCGGTGAGGCGCTCGGCAAGAGGCTCAACGAGACCGGCGCCAAGCACGCCGTCTGTGTGATCCAGGAACAGGGTCACGTCGGCCTTGAGGCACGCTGCGCCGGTGTGAAGAAGGCGTTCAGCGGCACGACGGACATCCTTTACGTCAACGGCACCGACATGCCGTCCGTGAAGTCGACGATCACCGCCAAGCTGAAGCAGGACTCGTCCATCGACGAGGTCGTCACGCTCGGCGCCCCGATCGCGCTGACCGCCGTGCAGTCCGTGTCCGACGCGGGCAGCAAGGCCAAGGTGGCCACTTTCGACCTCAACAAGGATCTGACCAGCGCCATCCAGAAGGGCGACATCGAGTTCGCCGTCGACCAGCAGCCCTACCTGCAGGGGTACCTCGCGGTCGACTCCCTGTGGCTCTACAAGAACAACGGAAACTACAGCGGTGGCGGCGAGCAGCCCGTGCTCACCGGTCCGGCATTCGTCGACAAGAGCAACGTCGACACCATCGCCCAGTTCGCCGCGAAGGGCACTCGGTGATGACCATGACCCA
The DNA here is from genome assembly GCF_053594815.1 of Streptomyces sp. NPDC002577. Lineage (NCBI taxonomy): Bacteria > Bacillati > Actinomycetota > Actinomycetes > Kitasatosporales > Streptomycetaceae > Streptomyces > Streptomyces sp. NPDC002577. The sequence continues at coordinate 59,960 of NZ_JBSFWK010000052.1, forward strand.
GGCAACGGCACCGGCGACGAGTCCGTCGCCGGCCTCGCCGGCCGCCCAGAAGGACGGCCGCACCGCCCAGCGGTCCCTGGGGCGCAGGCTGCTCGCCCGCCCCGAGGTCGGCGCGCTGATCGCCGCCATCGGCGTGTACGTCTTCTTCTTCGCGGCCGCCCCCGCCTTCCGCGAGGCGGGCGCACTGTCCACCGTGCTCTACCAGGCCTCGGTGATGGGCATCATGGCGCTGCCGGTGGCCCTGCTGATGATCGGCGGGGAGTTCGACCTGTCGGCCGGTGTCGCGGTGACGACCTCGGCACTGACCGCCGCCATCCTCAGCTTCCAGCTCTCGGTGAACGTGTGGACCGGCGTGATCGTCGCGCTGGTGGTCTCCCTCGCTGTCGGCGCTTTCAACGGCTGGCTGCTGATCAAGACAGGCCTGCCCAGCTTCCTGGTGACGCTGGGCAGCTTCCTGATCCTGCAGGGCGCCAACCTCGCCGTGACCAAGATCTTCACCGACAACGTCGCCAGCGACTCGATCAGCGACATGGACGGCTTCGACCAGGCCAAGAAGATCTTCGCGTCCGAGTTCAGCATCGGCGGGGTGAGCTTCAAGATCACCATCGTCTACTGGCTGGTTTTCGCCGCGGCCGCCACCTGGCTGCTGCTGCGCACCAGGTTCGGCAACTGGATCTTCGCGGTCGGCGGCAACAAGGACAGCGCCCGCGCGGTCGGCGTGCCGGTGAACTTCACCAAGATCGCGCTGTTCATGGGCGTGGGCGCCGGTGCCTGGTTCGTCGGCATGCACCTGCTGTTCTCGTTCAACACCGTGCAGTCCGGTGAGGGCGTCGGCAACGAGTTCCTCTACATCATCGCGGCGGTCATCGGCGGCTGCCTGCTCACCGGCGGCTACGGCTCCGCGATCGGCCCGGTCATCGGCGCCTTCATCTTCGGCATGGTCTCCCAGGGCATCGTCTACGCCGACTGGAACCCCGACTGGTTCAAGGCATTCCTCGGCGTGATGCTCCTCGTCGCCGCCCTCGTCAATCTGTGGGTCCGCCGCCAGGCGACCCGGAGGTGATCTGATCCCATGACAACCAACGGATCCTCGCTGAGCGGCGCACTTGTCAAGGACGCCGCAGCCCAGGACGGCAAGCCCGTCGTCGAACTGCGCGGCGCCGGCAAGTCGTACGGCAACGTCCGCGCCCTGCACGGCGTCGACCTCTCCGTCAGCCCCAGCCGGGTGACCTGCGTCCTGGGCGACAACGGCGCCGGCAAGTCGACCCTCATCAAGATCATCTCCGGGCTTCACCAGCACACGGAGGGCGAGTTCCTCGTCGACGGCGAGCCGGTGCGCTTCGCCACCCCGCGCGAGGCCCTGGACAAGGGCATCGCCACCGTCTACCAGGACCTGGCGACCGTGCCGCTGATGCCGGTGTGGCGGAACTTCTTCCTCGGCTCCGAGATGACCAAGGGCCCCTGGCCGCTGCGGCGCCTCGACATCGACCGCATGAAGAAGACGGCGGACGAAGAGCTGCGCAACATGGGCATCGTCCTGGACGACCTGGAGCAGCCCATCGGCACGCTGTCCGGCGGTCAGCGCCAGTGCGTCGCCATCGCCCGCGCCGTCTACTTCGGCGCCCGCGTCCTCATCCTGGACGAGCCCACGGCCGCCCTCGGCGTCAAGCAGTCGGGTGTCGTGCTGAAGTACATCGCCGCCGCCCGCGACCGCGGCCTCGGCGTCATCTTCATCACCCACAACCCGCACCACGCCTTCATGGTCGGGGACCACTTCTCCGTACTCCGCCTGGGCACCCTCGAACTCAGCGCCGACCGCAGCGAGATCACCCTCGAGGAGCTGACCAACCACATGGCCGGCGGCGCCGAGCTGGCAGCGCTCAAGCACGAGCTGGCGCAGGTCCGCGGAGTCGACGTCGAGGAGCTTCCGGAAGAGTCCGACCTCCAGATCCCGACCCCCGCCGCCGGAGGCTCAGCCGCCTCCGACGCATCCAGCTGATCCCCGCCCCTCCCCCGCCCGCCCCGGGTGAAAGGACAGTCCCGATGACTGCCGCCAACTCCGCCCCCGCCCCCCTGGACCGCATCAGGGTGGGTTCCGCTCCGGACTCCTGGGGAGTCTGGTTCCCCGACGACCCCCAGCAGGTGCCCTGGGAGAGGTTCCTCGACGAGGTCTCCGAGGCCGGATACCGGTGGATCGAGCTGGGTCCGTACGGCTATCTGCCGACCGACCCGGCCCGGCTCACCGACGAGGTGAACAAGCGCGACCTGAAGGTCTCCGCGGGTACCGTCTTCACCGCGCTGCACCGGGGGCCCGGGGTCTGGGACTCCACCTGGGAGCACGTCAGCGACGTCGCCGAGCTGACGCAGGCCATGGGCGCGAAGCACCTCGTGGTCATCCCCTCCTTCTGGCGGGACGACAAGACCGCCGAGATCATCGAGCCGCCCGAGCTGACCGGCGAGCAGTGGGCGCACCTCACGAAGGGCATGGAGCGGCTCGGCCACGAGGTGCGGGAGCGGTTCGGTCTGGACATCGTCGTACACCCGCACGCCGACACCCACATCGACACCGAGGAGCACGTCGAACACTTCCTCGACTCGACCGACTCCGACCTGGTCAATCTGTGCCTGGACACCGGGCACTACGCCTACTGCGGCGGCGACAGCGTCAAGCTGATCGAGACCTTCGGCGAGCGCATCGGCTATCTGCACCTCAAGCAGGTGGACCCGGAGATCCTCGCGGACGTCGTCAAGAACGAGGTCCCCTTCGGTCCGGCCGTCCAGCGCGGCGTGATGTGCGAGCCGCCGGCGGGCGTCCCCGCCCTGGAGCCGGTGCTGGCGGCGGCCCAGGGCCTCGGGGTCGAACTCTTCGCCATCGTCGAGCAGGACATGTACCCGTGTCCTCCGGACAAGCCGCTGCCCATCGCGGTGCGCACCCGTAAGTTCCTCCGCTCCTGCGGAGCCTGACGGACCCGCCCCGAAGGGACGACAGCCATGGCCCAGCGCGGAACGCTCGGCGTCGCTGTGGTCGGCACCGGCAAGATGGGTGCCGACCATGTGCGCCGCCTCCATGAGGTGACCAGCGGAGCGCGCGTGGCCGCTGTCGTGGACATCGACGAGGTGCGGGCCGAGAAGATCGCGAACGCGATCGAGGGCTGCACCGCGTACACCGATATTCGTCGAGGTCGAAGGTGGTGAGCACGAGGACGCGCGAACGGTCGCCGGAGGCGACGATGCGGCGGGTGGCCTCGATGCCGTCCATGCCGGG
>NZ_JBSFWK010000053.1:0-61029 GCF_053594815.1 Streptomyces sp. NPDC002577
TCTGGACCTGGACGCGCTTCGGTGCCGACGGCACCGAGCGGCTTTCCGGCACGCGGCGCTGGAACTGGATCCGTTCCGGCTACAAGGACGTCCACCTCGACCCGGAGACGGGCCGGGAGGTCGTCGCCCGGCGCAGCGACGACGCGTGGCCGTTCGTCACGGAGACCGAGGAGCCTTCCGGCGCCGTCGCCGACGCTCCCGCCGAGCAGGGCGTGGCCGAGCAGGGCGTGGCCGAACAAGCCGGCGACAGCTCGGAGCAGCCGCCGGTGACGGCGTCGGGCACGGACGTCACCGGGGAGCAGCTGGAGACAGCGGGGTCACTGGCGGGCACGGAGCTCACCGGGGAGCAGCTGGAGACAGCGGAGACGGTGGCGGACCTCGAAGCCACCGCGGAGCAGCTACCGAGCCCGGCGCCGGTCACGAGGACGCCACGCCGTGGGTTCCGTCCGATGCTGGACACGATCGCCGAGGACTCCGAGGACTCCGAGGACCCGTCCGCAGAGGGGACGCGGCTCTCCGGCGTCGACCAGATTCCCGAACTCGCCGGGGCGAAGATCGATTCGAGGCTCTCCCAGGGCTTCGTCCTGGTGGACCGAGACGGGGCGCCCCTGCCCGGCGTAGTGGTGACACAGCGTGAGGACGGCGGTTTCACGATCGCCGGATTCCGTACGGACACACTGCACTTCTCGGCGACCAGGGAGTTCCAGTTCCGCACGGTGCGGCTGCCGGGCACAGACCGGCTGCTGCGGTTCTACACACCGGCAGGCGTGGACGGCGGGGCCCGTCTGGCCGGTCCGGACGGCGCGCCGCTGGCGGACGTGGTCGGGGCGCGCATCGCCGCCGGTGCCGACGACGGCCTCACGGTGCGGATGCCCGCGGACGGGCCCGACGGGGCGGTGCTGGTGTGGCACCTCGACGCCAACGCGGAGGTGCGCGCGCTGGAGGTCCCGCTGCGGGGCGACGGGATCGGCGGGCTGTCCGGGGTGCGGGTGCGCACCGACCTCCTGCCGGGTACGGACGGGGTCGTCGCGTGGCGCACGCTGAACGGCACCCTCGGCGCCCTCTTCGACTTCTGGCTGGAGGAGCCCACGCCCTCGTCGGTGGAGCGGCTGGACGCCGGCTTCACCGTGACGGACGCGGGCAGCGGCCTTGTCCACCACTTCGACGCGCTCGGCGTGTCGCGCTCCGCGGACGCACTGGCTCCCGACGCGCAGGTCGCGCGGCCGGCGGAAGAGCAGGCAACCCTCGACGAGGACGCCGCGTCCGACGACGAGGTGCTGTCCGAGGAGGAGTCGGACGTCATCTCCGAGCTGATGTCGTTCCCGAAGACCTCGCCCATCGGGTCGATGAAGGTCTTCGCGCCCGTGAGCCCTTCGGCCAATGGTGAGACGTCGCAGGCCGGGCCGGCGGATGAGGAGGCCGGGTCCGACGACGAGGTGCTGTCCGACGAGGAGTTGGATGGCGTTTCGGAGCTGATGTCGTTCCCGAAGAGCTCGCCGTTCGGGTCGACGAAGGTCTTCACGTCCCCGACGCATGCCGAGTCGGCGGATGAGGAGGCCGGGTCCGACGACGAGGTGCTGTCCGACGAGGAGTCGGATGCCGTCTCGGAGCTGACGTCGTTCGCCAAGACCTCGTCCGCCGTGTCGGCGCACAGCCCGGCGGCGGTCGCGGAGTCCCACGCCCCGGCGTCGGAGGCCCTCACCTCTCCGGTGGGCGACACCGTGACGGCGCCGGCCGTACCGGTGGCCGGTGCGCACCAGTTGATGCGGGCGCTCTACCGGGACGCGCGGTACTTCCCGAAGGCTCAGGAGTTCGAGTCGCGGCTGGGTTCGTTCGCCGCCGAGCACCCCCGGGCGCGGGTGGCGGCGCGGCAGGCGGTGGCCCGCCTGTACGAGGTGCTGCTCGACGCGCACCCGGGCGTCGCTCCGGAGGAGATCGCGCGGGTCTTCACGGGCGAGGCCGCCACGACCGGTCTGCGGGACCTCCTGGAACTGGGCTCTGTCAGCGAGTTGATGACGGCCTTCACCCGTGCCGCCTTCGCCGCCGACTCGCCGTTGACGCTGCGATCGCTGCTGCGGGACATCGCCGACTCCGACGACTGGACGCGGTCGGAGGACCTGCGCCTGGACGCCGGGACCCTGCGGGCACAGACGCCGTTCCTGCGGGAGCGGCCGGGCGGACTGCGCTCCCGGGTGCGGGAGCTGATGGGCCGGGTGGATCCGGCCAGGGCCGCGGCGTCCGCGAGGGACTTCTTCCTCGGGGAGCAGGGCCCGGAGCTGCGGCCGAGCCTGGTCACCGGCGAACCCAGGACCGAGATCGACCCGCGTTCCCCGCTCTACCGCGAGATGCACGACAAGCGGGGCATGCCGCTGGTCGCGGGCGTGTCCGGTACGGCGGCGCGGCTCGGCAACGCCTTCCGGCTGCTGAACCTGCCCGGTGCGGACGTCGAGGGCCTGGCGCTGGCGCTCGTCGGCTGGATGCTGCCGGGGCAGGAGCACTCGCTGTACGAGGTCCTGGCGGGCCTGCAGAAGGCGGACCTCGTACCGTCGCTGGCCGGCCGGCCGCTGGACGACGCGGCGCAGCTGTACCGCTCCGTCCCGGGCGTACGGCTCGCGGAGCTGCGCGAGCGGGTGGGCGAGGGCGGCATGCTGCCGCACGAGGCGGCCTACATGGTCAGGGTCACCACCTCGACCGAGAACGGCGGCTTCAACTCGCCCGGCGAGGGCGTGTTGGATGCGGAGACACGCCGCAAGGCATTCCAGGAGCTCGCCGAGCGGCCGCAGGGCCCTGCCTCGATGTTCTCGGCGGATGCCACGCGCTGGGTGCGGGACAACGGCATGTCGGCACGGGAGGTGGTGGAGCGGCTGAGCCCGGCGCACTTCGCCGCCCTCGCCGCCTACACGGCCGAGGCCTTCCCGCTGATGAACGTGTTCCTCACGCACAGGTCCGGTGCCACGCGCGTGGCACTGCGCGTCCAGGTCAATTCGATACTCGACAAGGCGTTCCGCGCGCCGTCCTGGAGCGTGCCGCCCACCCTGCAGTGGTACCAGGACATCGCCGACCTGTTCCGCGCTCATCGCTCGGACATGTCGTCCGGTGAGGCGGCACGCCTCAAGAAGCGGATCCGCGCCGCCGCCGACAGGGTTCTGCCCGCCATCGAGAAGGAGATGGCAGCCCACACCGCGATGATGCTGGAAGCACTCGTGCAGCTGCCGCCCGCAACCGGCGGGGCCTACCGTGGCACGCGCTCCGTCGGCACCCTCGACTCGGGCATCGGCCGGTTCATCTCGCCCGGGTTCGGCGGTTCCCAGCTCTCCTTCAGCGCGTTCGCCAGCTTCAGCCGGGACGAAGGACTGGCACAGACCTTCCTGCACCGTCCGGCGCGCCTGCCCCTGACCCACCCCGTGCTCGTCCGAGTCGAGCTCAGCGGGAACTGGGGCCGGGACATCTCCGCCTTCTCGGTGACCCCGCACGAGCAGGAGGTGCTCTTCCTGCCCGGGGCCCGGCTGGACGTCACCTCCCGGCGGGTCTGGGGCAACGACGGCCTGCGGTACGAGGAGATCAACGTCGTCGAGAAGCAGCCGGAACTCTCCCCGGCCACCCTCGGCGACCCGGCCGTGCCCGAGGCCCGGACCGCCGAGCTGCGCCACGCCCTACAGGCGCTGGGCGATGCCGGTCCGATCGCGACCCACAGCGACCTGGAGCCGCTGGCCAAGCTCATCGGCGCGCCGAGCGGACTGCAGGTGTGGCGCCTGGCCGGTCTGGCCGCCCAGGCGTTCGGGGGCCTGGCGTACCTGACCGTCGAGGGCCTGGCGACCGTACGCCGCGCGGCGGACGTGGCCCGCCGTGCCCTGAAGCTCGGCGCGGACCAGCCGGTGACCGGCGACCATCTGGACGCCGTGGTGCGCCGTCTGCGCGGTGCCGCCGCTGAGGACCCGGTCACGCCGGAGGAGCGGCAGCGGCTGCTCGACCTGGTCGCCCAGCTCAAGACGCCGGGCCGGCCCGTCACGTACGACCAGCTCGCGCAGGCGTGGCAGACGCCCGGCGCGGCGGAGCAGCAGGCCGAAGCCGTCGCCTCCGAGGACGAGCTGAGCGGCGAGCACGGCAGTGCGACGTACTCTCCCTCCTCCGACGACAGCAGCGTCGTCCTGTCGGACGGTGGCGGCCAGGGCCATGTCGAGGCGCAGGAGGCTCCGGAAGCGGCGACGGACAACGCGGGGACGAGCGAGATCCAGCCGGCGTCGGACGAGGAGCAGGAGCAGCAAGGGCACCAGGCGCAGGCGCAGCAGGAGCATGAGCAGGCTTCGGACGCGCTACAGCAGCCGGCACCTGACGGAGATCCGGTTGATCCACGGCTGTGGGAGGCCGATGCGGCACCGGTGTTCCAGGCCGAGCCGGACCCGATGGAACCGCTCGGCCGGAACCGTGCCCTGCGAGCGCTGTACACGGACCCGTCCTACTTCGCGAGGGCGGAGACATTCGAGACGCGGCTCGGCGCGCACGCGTTCAACCATCCGCGTGCGCTGGAGACGGCGCGGCAGAGCGTCAGGCACCTCCTCGATGTGCTGACGAAGGCGCATACGGGCCTCGGGCAGGACGAGATCGCCTCGGTCTTCTTCAGTGACGACCTGACATCGGCGGGTCAGGTCGGTGAGCGCGCGTCGTCGTCCGCTCTCCAGGAACTGCTGGAGCGGGGCAACGTCCGGGAGCTGATGTCGGCGTTCTTCAACGCCGCGTTCTACAGGGACTCGCCGCTCACGTTGAAGTCGCTGCTGATGCGGATCGCGGACGACCGTGACTGGGCGGAGGCGAGGCGGCTGGGCCTGAACGAGGAGGCGCTGCGGGAACAGGCGTCGTTCCTGCGGGGCGCGCTGCGGTCCCGGATGCACGCCCTGCTGAGCCGGGTCGCGCCGGGCAAGCAGGCGGCGTTCGACAAGGACTTCTTCGCGATCGGCAACGTGGCCGCGCAGTCGGCGTCGTGGAAGCGGGAGCTGCCCAAGTACTGGGGCGCGTCGCGGCGCCTGCGTCCATGGCGTGATCGGCTGGCGGGAGACATCGCCAGAACCCCGCGCGAGTGGGCGCAGTTGGGCATTCCGCTCAGTGAGCGCGAGGCGGCCTTCCTGGCGGCGAATCCGTTCGCTCTCGGAGTGATGGGTTTCCGTACCGAGCAGGTTCCGCTGGAGCGCGTGCGGTTCGACGAGCAGGGCGCTCCGCTGCTGGACGAGCTGCGCGCGGCGCCCGGTGTGATCGGCGTCGAGGTGCACTACAGCGCTCCCGAGGGCACCGAGAGCCGGACGGTCACCGGGATCACGAGGATCGTCCAACAGCCCACGATGATCGAGCATCCGCGCGCGGGCGACCTGGCCCCGGGCGAGCAGGGCCCGGAGCTGCCGCTGCCCGTCGTGTCGGGCCGGGCCTACTGGGCGATGGTTCCCGGTTCGTCGCTGTACCGCGGCATGCACGACGAGCGGGGCATGCCACTGATCGCGGGCGTCTCGGGCACAGCCGCGAAGATCGGCAACGCCTTCAAGCTGCTGAACGCGCCGGGAGGGGATCCGGACGGCCTCACGCTGTCGCTGCTGGGGTGGATGCTGCCGGTCCAGGACCACTCTCTGTACGAGATCCTGTCCGGCCTGCAGACGGCGGACGTGGTGCCGTCGCTGGCCGGCCACCCGCTGGACGACGCGACCCGGATGTACCAGTCGGTCCCGGGCGTCCGGCTCGCGGATCTGCGGGAGCACGCTGGTGAGGACGGCATGCTCCCGCACGAGGCCGTCTACGTGTCCAAGTTCGGCACGCCTGCCGACCAGGGCGGCTTCCACGAGCCCGGCCGGGACAGGCTGAGGACGGCCGCGAAGCGACGGGCGGCCTTCGAGCGCCTCCTCGACCGCGGGTTCCACGTCGACCCGGAGCGGAGGTCGCCCGCCGAGCGCTGGTTGCTCTCGCACAGAATGACGGCACGTCAGGTGCTGGACCGGCTGAGCCCTGCCCACTTCGCCGCCCTCATGATCTACAGCGGGCCGGTGCACCCGCTGATGAACGTGCTGCTCACGTTCAAGTCCGGTGCCACCCGGACGGCGCTGCGCGTCCAGGCCAGGAGCGGTATCGATGCTCACGTCGACACTGAAGGCAAGGACTACCCGCTGCCGTTCGTGGTCAGCGGCAACCCGGCCGTGCGCGACCTCCTCGAGAGCCTGCGCGAGGACATGCCGCCCGGGGAGAAGGCGGCGCTCAAGAAGCAGCTCTACGCCGCCGTGGAGCCGCTGCTGCCGGGCATCGAGAAGGAGCTCGCGATCCACACCGCCATGGTGCGGGAGGCGCTCGCGCTGATTCCGCCCACGGTCGGCGAGGCCTGGCGCGGTACCCGTTTCGTGGGCGACCTCGACTCGGCGACGGGCCGGCTGCTCGCCGGACTCGGCGGCTCCGAGCTCATCTTCCGGGCCTTCACCAGCTTCGCCCGGGCGGACTACATGGGACACTTCTTCCTCGGCCGGCAGCGCCGCCTGCCCATGACCCGCCCCGTGCTGATCCGTACCGAACTCACCGGGAACTCCGGCCGGGACATCTCGGCCTTCGTGCACAACCCGGACGAGACCGAGGTGCTGCTGCTCCCCGGGGCCCGGATGACCATCACCTCTCGTCAGGTCATCGAGGTTCCGGAGCCGAAGGAGGGCGAAGAGCCGCCGCGGTTCGGCCTCGAGGACGGCATCACGAAGTACGAGCTGGTCGAGGCCCGCGAGCACCTGCCGGAGTTCCCGGTCGACGACATCGAGGATCCGTACGCCGCCCAGATCCGGGCCGCGGAGCTGAGGAGCGCCCTGCGGCGGCTGTCCGGATCCGGCCCGATCACCCGGCGCGCCGATCTCCGGCCGCTGGCCGGGCGCATCGGCGCGGACGGCGGCCTGCACGTGTGGCGTACGGCCCGCCTGGCCAGTGACGTCCACGGCGGCGCGGAGCACCTGACCGTCGAGCGCCTGGCGACCGTACGCCGCGCGGCCGACCTGGCCCGCCGGGTCCTGAAGCCGGGCTCCGGCCGCCCGGTCACGGTCGAGCACCTGGACGACCTGGTGCGCCGCCTGGACGGCGCCGAGGAGCACACCCGGGTCAGCCAGGCCTCGCGGGTGCGCCTGCTCGACCTGATAGCCCAGCTGAAGACACCGGGCCAACCCGTCAGCTACGCCCGGCTCGTGACCGCGTGGCGGACACCCGAGGCGACGGAGAACCCGGCCGAGCAGCAGGCTGTCGAGCAGCCCGTGGTCCAGCCGGACGACGCCGGCTCCCGATCCGGCTCGGAATCCGGCTCGGAATCCAGCTCGGAATCCGGCGACGAGCAGCCGCGGCTGATCGAGGCGGACCCGGAGCACAGCGAGGGCGAGCAGGTTCTGGAGGCGCTTGGTTCCGACGTGCTGACGGAGACTCCCCTGGCGGAGTCCGACGCGGCAGAGTCCGACGCGGAGACGTCCCTGGGCAGTCAGGCGGCCGCCGAGGACCTCGCCTCGCAGCCGGACAGCCCGGTGTCCTCGGACCTCGGATCCGGAGCCGGTCCGAGGCCGGAGGCCTGGGACCTCGGGTCCGAGGCGGGGACGGACGACGGGCAGGACCTTCCGGACACAGAGGTCACGGCGGCCGATCAAGTGCCCTTGGCCGAGGACCCGTACTCGGACAGCGACACGGAGTCGGAAGCGCCCTTGCCGGAGGCCCCGTACGCGGACAGTGACGCGGAGTCGGACTGGGCCAACGAGCTGATGGCGGAGCGTACGGCGGAGGTGCGCGAGCCCGACCTGTTGGCGCACACCGCGGCGGACGACGGGCAGGACCTTTCGGACACTGAGGTCACGGCGGCTGATGAAGCGCCGTTGGCCGAGGACCCGTACTCGGACAGCGACACGGAGTCGGAAGCGCCCTTGCCGGAGGCCCCGTACGCGGACAGTGACGCGGAGTCGGACTGGGCCAACGAGCTGATGGCGGAGCGTACGGCGGAGGTGCGCGAGCCCGACCCGTTGGCGCACACCGCGGCGGACGACGTCGATGCCGGTGTGCTGCACACGCTCGTGGGAGGCGCTGCTCTCGGCGCGGCGGGCCTGCTGCACGCCGTCGCGGCCAGGGAGACGCCCACTGGGGATCGTGCCCTGCGTGTGCTGTACGCGGACGCGTCGTACGCCGAGCGGGCGCGGCAGTTCGAGACGCGCCTGGGGTCGTTCGCCCTGAACGACCCGCGTGCGACGGCGATGGCGCGGCAGAGCGTCGGGCGGCTCTTCGACGTGCTGTCCCAGGCGCACCCGGCCCGCAGCCGGGAGGAGATCGAGCGGGTCTTCCTTCCGGATGGTTCGAGGCTGTCCACGCTGCGGGATCTGCTGGAGCGCGGCAATGTGCGGGAGCTGATGACGGCGTTCGTCAACGCGGCGTTCCGCAGCGAGTCGCCGTTGACGTTCAAGCAGCTGTTGCTGGGGTTGGCGAATCGCCGGGACTGGGCGGAGGCGGAGGCGCAGGCCGAGGCTCTGGGGCTGAACGTCCAGGCGCTGGGGGAACAGGCAGCGTTCCTGCGGGGCGGTCTGCGGTCGCGGATGCGTGCGGTGCTGGGCCGGGTGGCGCCGCGGAGGGCGGCCGCGTTCGAGAAGGACTTCTTCGCTCTCGGCAACGTGGTGGCGCAGTCGTCGTCGTGGCGGCAGGAGGCGGCCCGGTACACCCGCTCGGGTGCCGCCCCGAGCGTGCACGAGGCGATCCTGGCGGCGGATCCGGTCGCTCTGCACGTGATGGGCTTCCGCGTCGAGCAGATTCCGCAGGACGAGGTCGCCCTCGACGAGCAGGCCTCGCCGGTGCTGGACGAGCTGCGTGCGGCGCCCGGTGTGATCGGCGTCGAGGTGCACTACAGCGCTCCCGAGGGCACCGAGGGTCGGACGGTCACCGGCATCACCAGGATCGTCGAGGAGCCCGCGGTCATCGAGAACCCGCGCGCGGGCGACCTGGCTCCGGGTGAGGAGGGTCCGGAACTGCCGCTGGACGCGGCCTTCGGCCAGGCGCGGCACGAGGCGGACTCGTGGGGCATCCTGCGGGGCGCGGGTGTCTCGGTGACGGCGGCGCAGGTCGGGAACGCCTTCAAGCTGCTGGGCGTCGCGGACGCGGAGGGCCTGGCGCTGCCGCTGCTGGGCTGGCTGCTCCCGCTGCAGGAGCACTCGCTGTACGAGGTGCTGGCCGGTCTGCGGACGGCGGACGTGGTGCCGTCGCTGGCCGGACACCCGCTGGACGACGCGACGGCGATGTACCGGTCCATCCCCGGGGTGGCTCTCGCGGAGCTGCGCGACCGGGTGAGCACGGACGGCATGCTGCCGCACGAGTCCGTCTACTGGTCCAGGCTGACCAGCCCGGACGAGGGCGAACGCCTGCGGGAACCCGGCGAAATCGCGGTGCGGGACGCCGAGGGTCGCCGCCAGGCCTTCCAGCGTGCGGCCGACCGGCAGCGCGGCGGGAGGCTCCTCGACCTGGAGGTCGAGCAGTGGCTGCGCGACAACGGCATGACGGCGCAGCAGGTGCTGGAGCGGCTGAGCCCGGCCCACTTCGTCGCCCTCACCGCCTACACCGGTCCGGCCTACCCGCTGATCAACGTGCTGCTCACGTTCAAGTCGGCGGGCACCCGGATAGCGCTGCGCACCCAGGTCAGGAGCATCCTCGACGACATGGTGGGCGGCCTGGACCTCGACGATGTGCCGCCCTCACTGCGGGAGGCCCCGGCCATCCGTGCGCTGCTCTCCGCCAGGGGGGACGCAACGACGCCCCAGCAGAAGGACGACCTCAAGAAGCGGCTCTACGCCGCCGCCCAGCCGCTGCTGCCCGGTATCGCGAAGGAGATGCCGCTCCACACCGCGATGGTGCGGGACGCCCTGGCGCAGTTGCCGCCCGCCGTCGGCGAGGTGTGGCGCGGTACGCGTTCCGTGGGCGACCTGAACTCGGGGATCGGCCGGTTCGTCTCGCCCGGCTTCGGCGGCTCGGAGCTCTCCTCCAGCGCGTTCTCCAGCTTCACCCGGGAGGAGGAGACAGGCAAGAAGTTCCTGGGGCCTGCGCTCCAACTGCCGGTGACCCACCCGGTGTTGATCCACGCCCGGCTCACCGGCAACCGGGGCCGGGACATCTCGATCTTCTCGGGGAAGGACGAGCAGGAGGTCCTGCTCCTGCCCGGATCCCGTATGAAGATCACCTCTCGGCGGGTCGTCGAAGGCTCGAACCCGGGCACGAACGCAGACGTTTCTGGGTACGAACTGATCGAGGCAGTCGAGGAGTTGCCGGAGTTCCCGCTGCCCGACCTGGAGAACCCGACCGAGGCGCACGCGCAGGTCGCGGCGCTGAAGGACGCCCTGCGGGGGATGTCCCGCGTGCCGATTCGCCAGCGCGGTGACCTCAGGCCGCTCGCAAGGCGGATCGGCGCGGCCGACGCCCTGCAGGCCTGGTACGTCGCCACTCTGGCAAGCCAGGTGTACGGAGGCGCGGAGCACCTGACCGTCGAGCGTTTGACGACCGTACGCCGTACGGCGGATCTAGCCCGGCGAGCGCTGAGGCTCGGCTCCGGCCAGCCGGTCACGGCCGAGCACCTGAACGCCCTGGCGCGACGCCTGGACGGTGCCGCGGAGGATGCCCCGGTCGCCCCGGGTGTGGGGCTGCGGCTGCTCGACCTGATGACCGCACTGAAGACGCCGGGCCGGCGGATCACCTACACCGAGCTCGCGGCCGCGTGGCAGACGAGCGGCGGAGCGGAGAACGAGGCCGACCAGCACGCGGACGAGCCGGCCGGCAGCGACATCGCGCCGGTGGAGGAGGACAGCCGGCACCTCACCGAGGACGCCGACGCCGCCTCCGACGACGCCGACTCTGAGGACAGCCGGCACCTCCCCGACGACATCCAGGACGCCGGCTCCGAGGACTCCGACTCCGAGGATGGCCGGCACCTCAGCGACGGCACCGAGGACTCCGACACCGCGTCCGAAGCGGAGTGGGACGGGGCGCGGACCTGGGACGACGAATCCCAGGCGACGCTGAGCGACGTCGGGTCCCGGCACGCCCAGGACGAGGTGGTGTCGCAGGCAGGGGCGGAGGAGATCGTTCCGGACGCCGATCCCGTGGCGGACGTGGACGCCGGGTTCGACGTGCGCGGGACGGACCCGCTGCCGCCGGTGTCGGGAGCGGAGGCCGTCCGCGGCGCCCTGCGGGCGCTGTACGAGGATCCGGAGTACTTCCCCAAGGCGCGGGAGTTCGAGGCCTGGCTGGGGATGTTCGCCTCCAGTCATCCACGGGCGCTGGCCGCCGCGCGGCGGAGCGTGAACCACCTGCGCACAGTGCTCACGCGGGCGCACGCGGACCGCACCCTCGCGGAGATTACCGAGGCCTTCTTCCCGGACGGCACAGGTATGGCTCGGCTCCGGCTTCTGCTGGAGCGAGGCAGCGTCCAGGAGTTGATGACGGCGTTCTTCAACGCCGCGGTGCTGCACGACTCCGCCACGGCGCTGAAGCCGCTGCTGCGCACGATCGCTGCCGACGGTGACTGGACTCGGGCGGAGCAGCTGGGTCTGGACGTGGCGGCGCTGCGCGACCAAGGGCCGGAGCTGCCGCAGAGTGTGCTGTCGGGTCTGGGGCGTGCGCTAGAGCGGGGCTCCGCGCAGTTCCGGGAGATCCACGATGAGCGAGGCATGCCGCTGGGCGCGGGTGTCTCGGTGACGGCGGCGAGGATCGGGCACGCGCTCAAGCTGCTCGACGTGCCAGGGGCGGACGCGGAGGGTCTGGCACTGGCCCTGGTCGGCTGGCTGCTGACGACGCGGGACAACTCGCTGTACGAGGTGCTCGTCGGTCTGAAGACTGCGGACGTGGTGCCGTCGCTGGCCCGGAACCCGCTGGACGACGCGACGGGCATGTACCGGTCGGTCCCCGGACTGCGGCTTGCCGAACTGCGGGAGCGGCTGGGCGAGGGCGGCATGCTGCCCCACGAGGCCGTCTACTGGTCCAAGCTCGTCACCCCGGTCGAGAACGGCGGCTTCGCCCTGCCTGACGGATACCGGCAGCGGCTTGCCAAGCAGCGACGGCGCGCCTTCGAGGCCCTGGCCGGCCAGTCGTCCGCCGACTCCGCCGGCGACTGGTCCGGCGAGTTGCCGGACGACTCGCAGGCCCGCGAGTGGGTGACGGAGAACGGCATGACGGCACGGCAGGTGCTGGAGCGGTTGAGCCCGGCCCACTTCGCCGCCGTGATGGCCTACACGGGCATGGCCTACCCGCTGATGAACGTGCTGCTCACGTTCAAGTCCGCGGGCACCCGACTGGCCTTGCGCGTCCAGCTCAGGCGCCTGGTCGACAGGTACCTCGACCGACCGGACACGAGGAGCGTGCCACCCGCACTGGACTCCTTCCCCGGCATCCAGGAGGTGCTCGACTCCAAGCAGCCGGACATGACGTCCGAGGAACTGGCGCAGTACAGGCGGCGGTTCAAGGACGCCGTGGTGCGGTCGCTGCCCGCCATCGAGAAGGAGATGGCGGCCCACACCGCGATGCTGCTGGACGTCCTGTCGCTGCTGCCCCCCGCGCGGGGCGTGGTGTGGCGCGGTACGCGTTCCGTGGGCGACCTGCACTCGGGGATCGGCCGGTTCATCTCGCCCGGCTTCGGTGGCTCGGAGCTCTCCTTCAAGGTGTTCTCCAGCTTCAGCCGCTTCAGCGGCACGGCGGAGGCGTTCCTGGGCGTGCCGGCCCGCCTGCCGATGACCCACCCCGTGCTGATCCGTGCCGAGCTCACCGGGAACTGGGGCCGGGACATCTCCGCCTTCGCGGAGTCGGCGCACGAGGGAGAGGTGCTGCTGCTGCCCGGGGCCGGGATGAGGATCAGCTCCCGCGAGGTCGTGAACAGCGGGGCCGTGGCGCACGAACTGATCGAGGCCGTCGAAAACCTGCCGGAGTTCCCCGTCCTGGCTCCGGAGAACCCGGCCGCGCAGGCCGAGGCAGCGGCGCTGAGGGACGTCCTCCAGCGGCTGTCCGGCACCGGGCCCGTGGTGAAGCGTGCCGATCTCAAGCCGCTCGTCACCCAGATCGGCGCACGGAACACCCTGGCGGTCTGGCACCTCGCAGGGCTGGCGGCCGAGGTGCACGGCGGCCCGGAACGCCTCACCGTCGAACGGCTCGCGACTGTACGCCGGGCGGCGGACATGGCCCGTCGGGTGCTGCGCCTCGGTTCGGACCGTCCGGTGCTCGTCGAGCATCTGGACTCCCTGGTGCGTCGCCTGGACGGTGCCGCGGACGATGCCCCGGTCGAGTCGGCCCCGCGACTGCGGCTGCTGAGCCTGGTCGCGGCGGTGAAGACGCCGGGGCAGCGGGTGACGTACGCCCAGCTCGCCGAGGTGTGGCAGACGACGGCTCCGGCCGCCCACGAGCCTGCGCACGTCGTGGGCGAGGTGTCGGACCCGCTGGCCTCTCTCGACGACTCGTCGCCGCACGGACCTTCGCAGGCGCCCCTTGAGGTGCCTGCCGATGCCATCGCCGAGCCTTCCGAAGCACCGGTCGAGTCTTCCACCGAGGCTGTACCTGGTGGCTTCACCGTGGTCGACGGTGACGCGGTGGATCTGGTGCAGCCGGTCGCCGTGGGCGGAGGCGGGTCGCTGCGGACGCTGTACGCGGATCCCGAGTATGTGGAGAAGGCGCAGGAGTTCGAGGCGCGTCTGGGTTCGTACGTGTCCGGTCACCCGCGTGCGGTGGTGGCGGCGCGGGAGAGCGTACGGCGTCTGCTCACTGTGCTGTCCCAGGCACATCCGAACCGTGCTCCGGAGGAGATCGAGCGGGTCTTCTTCAAGGACGAGGTGACGGCGGGCGGTCTGCGGACTCTGCTGGAGCACGGGACCGTACGGGAGTTGATGACCGCGTTCCACAACGCGGCCTGGTTCAACGACTCTCCGCTGACGCTCAGGGCGCTGCTGCTGGACATCGCCGTCGACCGGGACTGGGCGCAGGCGAAGCAGCTGGGCCTCGACGAGGAGGCGCTGCGTCAGCAGACGGCGTTCCTGCGCGGCGGGCTGCGCGCCCGGATCAACGACGTGCTGGACGCGGTGACCCCGGGGAAGACGAAGGCCTTCGAGAGGGGCCTGTTCGCCGCCGACGATGTCGTGCCGCAGTCGGCGTCGTGGCAGCGCGAGATGCGCGACGAGCGTGGCATGCCGCACGTGACCGGTGTGTCGGCGCAGGCGGCGAAGATGGGCAGCGCGTTCAAGTTGCTGAACGTGCCCGGTGTACATGCGGACTGGCTCGCTCTGTCGCTGATGGGGTGGATGCTGCCGGCCGAGGACCACTCGCTGTACGGGATCCTGGCGGGCCTGAAGACGGCGGACGTGGTGCCGTCATTGACGGCGAACCCGCTGGACGACGCGGCGCGGATGTACCGGTCGATTCCGGGGCTGCGGCTTGCCGAACTGCGGGAGCGGGTCGGCGAGGACGGCATGCTGCCGCACGAGGCCACCTACTGGTCCAAGCTCAACACCCCGCACGTGCTGGGCGGTTTCCGCGAGCCCGGCATGTCGTTCATGGACAAGGAGGGGCGGCGGTCGCTGCTGGAGGAGGCAGTCCAGCGGCGGAACGACTTCCGGCGCCTCGTCGGCTCGCACCCGGGCGCCCCGCAGAACCCGTACGTGCAGCGCTGGCTGTGGGAGAACGAGACCGCACCGCGGGAGGTGCTGGAGAGGCTCAGCCTGGGCCACTTCGCCGCCCTGATGACCTACACCGGCCCGGCCTTCCGGCTGATGAACGTGCTGCTCACGTTCAAGTCCGGAGGCACCCGGTCGGCCCTGCGCGTCCTGGCCCGGCGACTGATCGACCGGCACCTCACGGAAGACGGAGTGTTCGTACCGGGCGTGCTCGCAGGCGACCCGACCCTTCGCGAGCTGCTGGCCACCGACCGTACGACGATGACGCCCAAGGAACTGGAGCGGCTCAAGAAGCAGCTCCACGCCGCCGTCGAGCCGCTGCTGCCCGGTATCGAGAAGGAGCTGTCGGTCCACAACGCGATGCTGGTGGACGCTCTGTCGCAGCTGCCGCCGGCGCTCGGCCAGGCCTGGCGCGGCACGCGTTCCGTGGGCGACCTCACCACGGGAATCGGACGCTTCGTCTCGCCCACCTTCGCCGGTTCGGAGCTCTCCTTCGCGGCGTTCTCCAGCTTCGCCCGGAACCAACTGCAGGGCCAGGTGTTCATGGACTTCCAGGCCCGCCTGCCCATGACCCACCCCGTACTGGTCGGTGCCGAGCTCACCGGGACCTGGAGCCGGGACATCACCGCCTTCTCGGCGAAGCCGGCGGAGCGGGAGGTCCTGCTGCTGCCTGGTGCCCGGATGAAGATCACTCGCCGTACGATCGAAAACGGGGCGAAGGGCTCGTACGAGCTGATCATGGCCAAGGAGCAGCCGCCGGAGTTCCCCACCTCGGACACCCTGAGCCCGGCTGAGGCGCGGACCCACGCCGCCGCGCTGCGCAACGCCCTCCAGCGGCTCTCCGGCTCCCGCCCGGTGGTGAAGCGTGCGGATCTCAGGCCGCTCGCAAGGCGCGTGGGCGCGAACGGTGGCCTCAACCTCTGGCGGCTCGCCGATGTGGCGAGCAAGGTGTACGGCGGCCCCGAACACCTGACCGTCGAGCGGCTCGCGACCGTACGCCGAACCGTGGACCTGGCCCGCCGCGTCCTGAAGCTCGGTTCCGACTCGCCGGTCGCCATCGGCAACCTCAACACCCTCGTGCGTCGCCTGGAGCGTGTGCCGGCGTACACCTATGTCGAGCCGGCTGCGCAGCTGCGACTGTTGAGCCTGGTCGCAGCGCTGAAGACACCGGGCCGCCCGGTGACGTACACGCAGCTCGCGGAGGCGTGGCGGACGCCGCTCAGCGTGGAGCCCTCGATGGGTGCGGGCGAGGTGCCGGCCCCGCTGGCCTCCCTAGGCGACCCGTCACGGCACGGGGCCTCGCAGGCGCCGCTGGAGCAGCCTGCCCAGGTCGAGGCCGAGTCGCCCGAAGCGCCGGTCCAGGACAGTGCGCAGGAGACCACCGATGCCGCACCTGGTGGTTTCACCGTGGTGCACGGTGATGCGGTGGATCTGGTGGAGCCGGTCGCCGCGGGTGGGGACCGGGCTCTGCGGGCGTTGTACGCGGATCCGGAGTATGCGGAGAGGGCGCAGGAGTTCGAGGCGCGTCTGGGGTCGTACGTCTTCAGTCATCCGCGGGCGGTGGCCGCGGCGCGGGAGAGCGTGTCGCGTCTGTTCGATGTGCTGTCCCAGGCGCATCCGGATCGTGGCCGGGAGGAGATCGAGCAGGTCTTCTTCAAGGACGAGGTGACGTCGGCGGGGCAGGTCGGCGAGCGGGCCAGGTCGGCCGATCTGCGGGTCCTGCTGGAGCACGGGAACGTGCGGGAGTTGATGACCGCGTTCTACAACGCGGCCTGGTTCAACGACTCTCCGTTGACGCTCAGGTCGCTGTTGCTGGACATCGCGGGGCGCCGTGCCTGGGCGGAAGCAAAGGGGCTGGGCCTGAACGAGGAGGCGCTGCGGGAGCAGGCGGCGTTCTTGCGTGGTGGGCTGCGTACCCGGATCAACGGGGTGCTGAATGCGGTGGCTCCGGGGAAGGTGAAGGCGTTCGAGAAGGACTTCTTCGCTGTCGGCAACGTGGTGGCGCAGTCCGCCTCCTGGAAGGACGAGGCGGCCAAGTACTTCCGTGGTAACCGCCGTTGGCGCCCCGAGGGAGAGCGACTGGCGCCGGAGGTTGCCAGGACTCCGCGTGATCTGGTGCGTGCGGGAGTTCCGCTGAGCGAGCGGGAGGCGGCGTTCCTGGCCGCACCCGAGAGCCGGGTCGCGCTGCAGGTGCTGGGCTTCCGCACCGAGCAGGTGCCGCTGGAGCAGGTCGCCTTCGACGCGCAGGGTGTGCCGGTGCTGGACGGGTTGCGTGCGGCTCCCGGTGTGCTGGGTGTGGAGGTGCACTACAGCGCTCCGGAGGGCGCCGAGGGCCGGACGGTCACCGGGATCACCCGGATCGTGGCAGAGCCCGGGGTCGTCGAGGACCCGCGGGCGGGTGATCTGCGTGATGGTGAGGAGGGTCCGGAGCTGCCGTTGGCGGTGGTCTCGGGCCGGGTGGCCTGGGCGCTGAAGCAGGGTTCGTCGTTGTACCGGGAGATGCACGACGAGCGTGGCATGCCGCTCGTGGCCGGTGTGTCCGCGCACGCGGCGAAGATGGGCAACGCCTTCAAACTGCTGAACATGCCTGGCGGGGACGCGGACGGGCTTGCTCTGTCGCTGGTGGCGTGGATGCTGCCGGCCGAGGACCACTCGCTGTACGAGATCCTGGCGGGCCTGAAGACGGCGGACGTGGTGCCGTCACTGGCGGTGAACCCGCTGGACGACGCGGCGCGAATGTACCGGTCGATTCCGGGACTGTCCCTTGCCGAATTGCGGGAGCGGGTCGGCGAGGACGGCATGCTGCCCCATGAGGCCGTCTACTGGGCCAGGACCGTCAACACGGTCGAGAACGGAGGCTTCAGCGAGCCCGGCAAGGGATCCCTGGAGCTCACCCGGCAACGCCGGGAGGCTTTCGAGCGCCTGGTCGACCGGCCGCTGAACGGCGACAGCGACTCGGAGAGGTCGGAGCTTCCGGCCGAACGCTGGCTGCGCGAGAACCGAATGACGGCGCGTCAGGTGTTGGAGCGGCTGAGCCCGAGCCACTTCGCCGCCGTGATCGCCTACACCGGCCCGTCCTTCCCGCTGGTGAACGTGCTCCTCAGGTTCAGGTCCGCGGGCACCCGGCAGGCGCTGCGTATCCAGGTCCGGCGGATCTTCCAGGAGGTGGTCGGCGGCGCCGATCTGTTCATCGTGCCGCACGTGCTGCGGGCCAACCCGGCCATCCGTGAACACCTGGTGAACACAAGCACTGACATGGCGCCGGAAGAGCAGACACAGCTGCGGAAGAAGCTGTACGCCGCCGCCGAGCCACTGCTGCCCGCCATCGAGCGGGAGATGGCGTACCACACGGCGATGCTCTTGGACGCCCTCATGCAGATACCGCCCGCACACGGCGTGGTCTGGCGCGGCACGCGGTCCGTGGGGGACCTCACCTCGGGCATCGGACGGTTCATCTCGCCCACCTTCGGAGGCTCGGAGCTCTCCTCCAGCGACTTCACCAGCTTCAGCCGGGACGAGAGCACGGCGAAGGCGTTCCTGCCCCGGCCCGCCCGACTGCCGATGACCCACCCCGTGCTGGTCCGCACCGAGCTCACCGGGAACTGGGGCCGGGACATCTCGGTCTTCGCGACGACCCCGGACGAGCGGGAGGTGCTGCTGCTGCCTCGCGCCCGGATGAAGATCACCTCGCGCCGGATCGTCGACGTCCCGAACGAGAACGCGAGCCCGGACCGGAGGAGGATCGACCGTTACGAACTCATCGAGGCGACCGAGGTGTTGCCGGAGTTCCCCGTCCTCGAAGCGGAGAACCCGGCAGCGGCGCGGCAGCGCGCCGCCGCGCTGAAGAGCGCTCTGCGGTCGCTGGCCGGGTCGGGTCCGCTGGTGCGGCGCGCCGACCTGGAGCCGCTGGCCGCGCGGATCGGTGCGGACAACGGCCTGCACGTCTGGCACACGGCCGTTCTGGCAAGTGAGCTCCACGGAGGGCCGGAGCAGCTGACCGTCGAACGCCTCGCGACCGTGCGCCGTACCGCGGACCTGGCCCGGCGCACCCTGCGGCTGGGCTCCGACCAGCCGGTCACTGTCGCGCACCTGGACACCCTGGTGCGCCGCCTGGACGGCGTCGGGACCGACGCCCCGGTTGAGCAGGCCGCGCGGCAGAGGCTGCTGAACCTGGTCACGGCCCTGAAGACGTCCGGCCGGCGGGTGACGTACGCCCGCCTCGCGGAGGCGTGGCAGCGGACGGCCCCGGCCCCCGAGCTCGCCGGCGTGGAGCCCTTGACGGCACCGCGCGAGGCGTCGGACCCGCTCGCCGCCCTGGATGACTCGCCCCAGCTCCAGACGGCGTCGTCCGAAGCGGTGCCGGACGGCTCCGCCGCGGTCGACTCCGAGGAGGGTTCCGCGGAGCCCGTGCCGCACGGGACCCTGCGCGACGAGTTCCACGGCGGCCCGGTGCGGGTGCTGGAGGAGCCGGTGCACGGCGCTCCCGCGCTCGCCGGGTACCGGCTGCGCCGGACGGACATCCTTGCGACGGAGACGTCCGAGGCGTCCTCGCGGCTGGAACTGGTGGACCCCGAGGGCAACGTGGTGCCCGAACAGACCGTGCTGCCGCGCGAAGACGGCGGATTCGCCGTCAGCGGTCGCGAGGGCAGGCTGTTCCTGGACTCCGGTGTCCGGTTCAGGTTCCGCGAGCTGGCGCTGCCCGGCTCCGAGTACGTCGTTCGGCTGGGGAGCCCCACGGGCATCGACGGCTCGCTGCGCCTGCTGGACGGCGAAAGCCTCCCCGCGGAAGGCGCGCGGCTGGCCCGCTTCCCGAACGGCCTCACCGTCACCATCCCGATGGACGAGGAGGGGTTGGGCGTCGCCGCCCACTGGCGATTCGACACGCGCGGCCGACTGGTCCGTCAGGAGCTGCCGCTGACCGGGCATGCGGCGTTCGACGGTCTGAGCATCGGAGTGGACCACACCCCCTCCGGGCCGAGGCTGGAGCTGATCGGCCCGTCCGACCGGACGCAGTGGCTTAGGTTGCGTCAGTTGCCGGACAACTCCTTCGCGTTGACCGACGTCGTACGAGACATCGCGGCTCGTTTCGACGACCGCGCCCAGTACTCGGGCACCGATCACGCCCCGCCGGCAGAGGCCGAGGTGGCCGGTGAGGCGGTCTTCGACTCGTTCCAGGCGGCTCTGGACCGGATCCAGGCGGACGAGGTGGCACAGGGGTCTTCCGAGTCCGTGGAGGTCGACTCGTTCCAGGCGGCCCTCGACGGGATCAACGCGGCGGAGGCGGCGGAGAGCGGCCAGGCGGCTGCCGACGCGCTCGCCGGGAGCCCGGACGGCCCGGAGGCCTCGCAGACGCTGCCCGATGCCGTGGACGTCGGCCAGGGCCGTGCGCTGCGGGCGCTGTACGCGGATGCCGCGTACCTGCCGAAGGCCCAGGCGTTCGAGGCGCGGCTGGGCGCGTACGCGTCCGGTCATCCGGGGGCCCGGGCGGCGGCGGAGCGGAGCGTGGCCCGCCTCCTCGACGTGCTCACGCAGGCGCACCCGAACCACGACGAGGACGAGATCGCAAAGCTCTTCCTCGGTGAGGACGCACGGTCGTCCGATCTACGGGACGTGCGGGAGCGCGGCGACGTCCGCGACCTGATGAGGGCTTTCGCCAACGCGGCGTTCGTCAAGGACTCCCCGCTGACGCTGACGTCGCTGCTGCGCGGGATCACCGACGCCCGCGCGGAGCAGCTGGGTCTGGATGCGCAGGCGGTGCGCGATCAGGCGACGTTCCTGCGGCACGGTCTGCGCTCGCGGTCGGACGCGGCGCTGACCCGGCGGGGCATGCCGCTGATCGCCGGTGTGTCGGAGACCGCCGCGCGGGTCGGGAACGCCTTCAGGCTGCTGAACATGTCCGGTGCGGACGCGGACGGTCTGACGCTGTCGTTGCTGGGGTGGCTGCTGCCCGCCCAGGACCATTCCGTGTACGAGGTTCTGGCGGGTCTGCAGGCGGCGGACGTGGTGCCGTCACTCACGGGCGACCCGCTGGACGACGCGGCGCGGATGTACCGGTCGATCCCGGGGGTGCCGCTGGCGCAACTGCGCGAGCATGCCGGCGAGGACGGCATGCTGCCGCACGAGGCCGTCTACTGGTCCAAGCTCAACACCCCCCTCGAACAGGGCGGGTTCGGCGAGCCCGGCGCCGAGGCGATGGGGTATGTCGAGCAGAACCGCAGGGCCTTCGAGCGTCTCGTTGACGTGCCGCTGAGCTCCTCGCGCTACGACGAGACGAGGGCCGGGCGCTGGCTGCGGGACAACGGCATGACGGCGCGCCAGGTGCTGGAGCGGCTGAGCCCGGCTCAGTTCGCCGCCTTCGTCGTCTACGCCGGCCTGGCGTACCCGATGATGAACGTGCTGCTCCGATTCCCGTCCGGTGGCGCTCGTACGGTGCTGCGCGTCCAGGTCAGGCGGTTGATCGACGAGCACCTCGACCTCTCCCAGAACACGCCGCCGCCCCTGACGCCCGTGCTCGCCGACCACCCGGCCATCAGCACGCTGCTCGGCACCCCGCCCCGGGACCTGACGCCCAAGGAGCTGGCGCGGACCAGGGATCGGCTCCACGCCGCCGCGGACGCGCTGCTGCCCGCCATCGAGAAGGAGATGGCGGCGCACTCCGCCATGCTCCTGGAGGGCCTCGCGCAGTTGCCGCCGGCGCTCGGCGAGGTATTCCGTGGCACGCGGTCCGTCGGCGACCTCGCCTCGGGGATCGGACGGTTCGTCTCACCGACCTTCGGCGGCTCCCGCCTCTCCTTCAGCGACTTCTCCAGCTTCACGCCGGATGCCGTCAGGGCGCTCAGGTTCATGAACATCGTGGGCCGCCTGCCGATGACCCACCCCGTGCTGGTCCGTGCCAAGCTCGCCGGACACTGGGGCCGGGACATCTCCGCCTTCTCGCCCATGCCCGAGAGGGAGGTGCTGCTGCTGCCCGGCTCCCGGTTCGAGATCACCTCCCGGCGGAACGCCGTTGGCAAGTACGAAATCATCGAGGCCACCGAGGTACTGCCGGACTTCCCGCTCCTCGACACGGAGAACCCGGCTGCGGCACAGCATCGGGCTGCCGCGTTGCGGAACGTGCTCCAGCGGCTCTCCGCCTCCCGCCCGGTGGTGAAGCGTGCCGATCTCCGGCCGCTCGCCAGGCGGGTGGGCGCGAACGGCGGGCTGAACCTCTGGCGGCTGGCGGATGCGGCGAGCGAGGTGTACGGGGGTCCCGAGCACCTGACCGTCGAGCGGCTCGAGACCCTGCGCCGCACCGTGGACCTGGCGCGCCGGGTGCTGAAGCTCGGTTCCGACACGCCGGTCTCCGCCGGCAACCTCGACGCCCTGGTGCGTCGCCTGGACGGGGCCGCGGAGGACGCCCCGGTCGACCTGGCCGCGCGGCTGCGGCTGCTGAGCCTGGTCGCCGCCCTGCAGACGCCGGGACAGCGAGTGACGTACGGACGACTCGCCGAGGCGTGGCGGACGACGGACTCGGCCTCGGATTCCCGGAAGCCGGCCCAGGACGACCCGGATCACGAGCAGCAGGAACAGCCCTCGGTGCAGGCGCCGTCCACCGGCGACGACGTACGGCCGGCGGACAGCCGTCCGGCGAGCGGGCTGTTCAGGCGGCACATCCTCTTCGGCGGTGGGTCGAGCCGGCTGTCGGCCGAGGCCCGGCGCGCCATTGACGCGCTCGCGGCGCACACCGTCCGGGACGGCGTGGCCGCTCTCGCGGAGGGGAGGGCGTTGCCGGAGGTGACCATCAGCGGTCACGGCAACGGCACGCGGCTCGGGCGGCCGAGCACCAGCGCGGCTGTCCGCAGCGGCCAGGAACGTGCCGACGCGGTGGCCGCCGCCTTCACCCACAGCCTGCGCGAGCAGCTGCGGGGCGCGGCCGCCGACGGGACCACCGTCCCGGACGCATCCGAGTTCACCGTCACCGTCGTCTCCCGTGGCCGTGACGTCCCCGAGGGCATCCGCGCCACGGACGACCCCGCCCTGCGCCGACGGGCGGTGATCACCGTCAGCCACTCGCCGCGACCCCTCGCGGACCAGGCGACCGCCACCGCGACACCGCCGAGGGAGACGGAACCCGAGACACAGGACGTCCCGGTTTCCCAGGACACCACGGCCACCCATGACGTGCAGGAGCCCGAGCAGCTGACCGAGACCGCGGTCGCGGAGCAGCTCGCCACGGCGGAGCGTCAGGAGGCCGGGGACCAGGCCACCACCGGAGGCGTCCGGCGGGCGCTGACCGAACTGTTCGCCGAGGCCGACCTGAAGGCTGTGCTCGGCCAGAGCGACACCCCACTCGACCCCGCGGACATGGTGCGGCGCGCGCGGGCGGACCGGCCGAAGGTGACCGGCGAGATCGACGGCTTCGACGTGCGCACCGCGATCGTCCGCATGGTCGGGCGGGCCGCCGCCGACCGCGCTACCTACACCCTGATCGACAACGCCTTCTCGGACGAGCAGCTCCAGGAGAACTTCCACCGCACCCTGGACGGTGGGTACAGCGTCGACTTCAGTGCCCGTGCCAACGGCGGGCCGCAGGTGGTGGTGGAGGCCGTGGGCCTTGGCACGCCGCACGGGGTGACGTCCGGCACCAGCGACTTCGCGGTCAGCCGGACCCACGCGGCGGAGGACCGCAGTTCCTCGGTCACGCGCCAGCCACCGTTCCTCGAGCCGCGGGCGGCCCGCATCCCCCTGCCGTTCCTGCAGATCGCCGGAAAGATCGCCGGGTTGATCAACGCCCGGGACACGAACCTGTCCGCGAAGACCAAGCGGGGCGTGAAGACGGAGGTTGTCGAGACCGGGGTGCCGGTCACGAGGGCCGGGCACACGGTGACGTACCGCGTCTCAGTGCGCAAGCCCGGCCGCTGGCCCTGGAGCAAGGCCAGGACTCGCGAGGACATCGTCCACGTACCGGTGACGCTCGCCTGGCCCAAGCCGGCCGAGGACACTGCCGCTCAGGACACCTCCGCGCAGGGCACCGAGCAGCGGCGTACCGAGGAGGTGCTGCACGCCGAGTTCAGCGGCGTCGGCTCCGGCGTCTTCCAGGCCGTGGAGGGTGCGCTGGGCAATGCGTTCCAGGTGAACGATCCCGTGGCGCGGGAACTGCGTGCCTGGCTGGACCGGCTTCCCGAGCATGCGCCGGGGCTGTTCAGCGGTCAGGTGGTCCGCAAGTCCTTCCCGTTCAAGGGCCGATGGGGCAGGACCCAGGTCGCGGTGGCCATCGCCAAGGACGTCGTCGTGCGGGACCTACCGGAGGCGGAGGGCACCGTCACCCGTACCCACGAGATCAGCGAGGAGAGCACCTCGGGGCAGGGCGTGACCCGGCGCTGGGGTGGCGGCCTCACCCTGGGAGTGGGCAACACCACCCACACGACCGGCGTTCTCGGCCCGGTCGTCCTGGGCTACGGACTGACCAAGAACGTCACTGATGTCTCCGACACGCGTGCGCACGCCGAAGCGGAGACGTACAAGGGGCCGATCCGCAAGCGCCGGGTGGAGTTCACCGTCGTCGTCCGTGTGGGAGGCCCGGATGGCGAGGCGGAGCGGGTGGACGGCGGTGTGGCGACGGTGTGGACGCGGGAGCGTGACGCGGCGGCGCCGACGGGTGACACCCGGAGCGTCGTGCCCACCGATGCCACCAACGAGACGGAGGAGGCCGCCGCGCCGCAGCCTTCCGTCCGGGAGCCGGCGGGGGTGAGCCGGTTCACCGTGGCGGACCGGCTGGACGCCGCGTACCGGCTCCCGGACGAGACGGTGGAGGAGATCGCCGGCCGGGTGCTGCACCGTCTCGACGCGGAGGGACTGCTCGACGCCGCTCGGCTGCCGGACGCGGCGACGGAGTTGCGCGCCTTCCTGCGGGAGCACGCGCGGGAGTTGGCGATCGGCGGGGACGGTGTGCGGTTCCCGCTCAGCGCGTGGCGCAGCGGCGCCCCGGACGTCTTCGTCCGCGGCATGCTGAGGTCTGCGGACGGCCGGTACCTGGGCGACGGCACGCAGGTGACGCTGACCGGTTCCATCGCCGCGAGCCATGCCCAGAACACCGCGGTCACCAAGCGCCAGGACAACTCCGTCGGCGTGGCGGGCGCCGGCTTCATCGTCCCGGACGAGGACGTCGAGTACCTCGGGACCGGACTGGCGTACAAGTCCAACCAGGTCGTCACCCACAAGGTGATGCAGCGGCTGGGGTCCGAGCGGTCGCTGGGCGGCGGCACGGGAATCCATCGCTTCGACTTCCCGGTCGACTTCGAGGTCCGGGTGGGTGGCCGCTGGTCGGTGCCGGGCGAGGTGGCGCGGTGGCGCGAGGCGAACGGGGCCGCGGGCTACGCGGCTGCGACGATTCCCGGCCGGGTCGAGGTGGCGGTGCCCGGGCGTGCCGTGGTGCCCCTGGCGGAGCCGTCGCAGGTGCAGGCCGAACCGTCCGCCCCGGTGTGGCAGGAAGGGGACGCGCCGCCGCCGGACCAGCGCGAGGGACACCTGCCGGCCGGTTACCAGCTGGACTCGCTGAAGCCGGTGCCGGGGCTGCAGAGCACGGTGGCCAGGATGCTGGCCGCACCGCGCGGGACGAGCTGGCGGGAGCTGTACCGCCGGCCGCTGATGGGCAGCGCCCCGGCCGCGTTCGACCAGCACCAGGGCAAGAACTGGCTGGAGCGGAAGCCGGACGAGATCAACGAGCGCAACGCCTCGCTGGACGTCCTGGAGAATTTCACCAGTCCGGCGGCCCGGATGGCCGGGTTCGAGCGGACGGTGGGCTTCAAGGACACCGTCCGCCTGAAGAGCCACAACCGGGCGGGACTCGCGGGCAGCCGCGAGCTGTTCGCGCGCGTGGACCTGTCGGCTCGGCTCGGCGACCCGCGGATCGTGGCGGTCGACGAGGAGCACAAGTTCGGCGGCACGCGCTTCGGCGAGGCCGAGCGGACGTCGGACGTCCAGCAGGGATGGGGCCTCAGGGGCAAGCTCGGCGGCGGCATCCTGACCCCGCTCACCGACCTCCACACCTACGTCGGCGCCGAAGCCGGCGGCGCACTGACCTATGCCGAGACACAGGGCACGTCCGCCGTACGTGCCGCGAAGGACGTGTCCGCCGACGAGTGGGTCGAGCGCGGCTACCTGGTGAGCTTCGACGCGACCTACGAGGCGGGCACGACCAAGGGCCAGGCCTGGCAGGACCTTTCGACGCTGATCCACCGGACGCCGGCGGAGGAGCGGTCGTCCTGGGTGCTGGTGCCCGACGCGGTCACCCTGTGGGTGCCGGCAAGTGAGATCCACCGGATCGGTGAGCTGACCGAGTCGGACATCGACAAGCTGGTGGCGGACGACGCCGAGCGGTACGTCGAGGCGGCGGCCGACGCCGGCCTGGACACCGAGCCGGAGCCGACTGCGGACACGCAGGTGGAGGAGTCGCCGGCGTCGGCCGAGGTGCAGGATGTGCCGGCGGTGCGGGCGCCTGCCAACGTGGGCCGGGGCAGCGGACGTGTCGAGCTGTACCGGCTGGAGGCCGGTGGAGAGCTGGTCCAGCAGATCGCACGCCGACTGGACGAATGGTCGGTGGAGAACGGGCGGACGTCGCGAAGCTGGCTGGACCTCGCGTACCGCGTGCTGGGGCGGCCGGTGCGGTCGCAGGCCGAGCCGGCGCGGGTGGCGAAGTTCGACCGGATCAACGACCGGCTGGTGCACGACGTGCTGGGCCCGACGCTGCCGGCGTCCGGCTTCAGCACGGTGATCGAGGAGATGCTGAACGGCGGGCGGCCGGTGTTCCTGGCGGGCGACACGGCCTTCGGCAAGGTGGAACAGCTGGTGGTGCTGCGGGCACGGCTGGGCGAGGGGCGCTACCACGCCACGCTCTCCCGCCACACCACGCGGGGCGGCCTGGAGACGACCGAGCGCGCGGCCGACACGACCGAGTCCGGCTGGTCCGCTCTGTGGGGCCTGTACGCCGTCGCCAATCCGGGCGTGGCGAAGCGTCCGGCCGCGTTGCTCATGGCTGGAATCGGCGGTGTCCACTCCTGGACCACGAAGTGGGAGGTGTCGAAGGAGGTCGCCGAGTCGCTCACCAGCTCCGGCTCCGGGGAGGGTGTGCAGTTCCTCCACGACCTGATGGTGACGATGGACGTGTACCCGCACGCAAGTCCGGGGACCTACAGCAAGCGTCTGCCTGACTGGATGCCCAAGTTGGGCGGCCGCTCGTTCGGCGGCTCGTGGACCGCGCAGTTCACGCTGCCCGGTGCGGCGCGCTCCACGGTGCCCGCGGAGGAGGTGCTGCCCCCGGCGGACGAGGCGGGTCCGTCGGCCGAGGCGCCGGTCCAGGGTTCGATGGCGGAGTGGCAGCAGAGTGCCGGGCTGCCGGTGGGCCTGCCCACGAAGGCGCTGGTGCGTCCGTTCGACGCGCCGGGGCTCCACGCGGTGCTGAACGACATCGCCTTCGGCGGCCGGGAAGGGCGGCCGGTGCTGCGTCCGCATGCGGGCTTCGAGCTGCAGGCCCAGACGGGTTCCGAGCTGCTGCGGTCGAAGCTGCCGGAGGCGATGTCGCCGAAGGGCTATGTGATCGAGGTCGCCGGGGACGCGCTGGCGCACGTGACGGTCAGGGCCGACCTGGTGGCGCGCGAGGTGGTCCGGGTGCTCCGCGGCTCCTCCCTGACCAGGACCGCCGCCGACACCTCGAAGGCCGGGACGACCTGGACGAGCGCGGGTGAAGCGGGCCCGATGTGGTTCACCGACCTCCGCGAGCCGTCGATCCACGCCGGGAGCCACACCTCGGCGAACCGGCCCTTCGTGCTGGTTGCGGACGTGTACAGCACTTGGCTGACGTATGGGGAACCGACGTCCGTGGCAGGGGACACGACCCGCAAGGATTCGCAGGCCGAAGCGGAAGGCGATACCGGCCCCCGCTACCTGGTGCGGCTGACGCCGCAGTGGACGGTCACTCCCGCCTACCGGGAGAAGAAGCTCTTCCCCGCGCGGCGTCGTCCCGTCCCCGCGGAATGGCGGGCGCCGATCACCACCGGGCCGGACGAGCCCATCCTGGTGGTGGTCGACCAGGAGGGGCTGGCCCGACTGGGCCTGCAGGCGCCCGGTGACGACACCGGCCCGCACACCGGGAACGCGCAGGACGGCCTCAGCGGCGGGCGGACTCCGTCGCAGCGCGCGCTCCCGACCGTGCAGGAGGAGCAGGAGGAACAGCCGGAGCAGGAGGAACACGAGGAGCACGAGAGCGATTTCGCGGAGCAGCCGCCGCAACCCGCCGCCGACCCGGCGGTGCGGGTGGTGGAGGAGCCGCTGCACGGCGCCGCGCCGCTTGCCGGGTACCGGCTGCGGCGGACCGACACCGCGGCGACCGAGACGTCCCCGGCGTCCTCGCGGCTGGAGTTGGTGGATGCCGCGGGTGAGGTGGTGCCGGATCTGACGGTGCTGCCGCGTGAGGACGGCGGGTTCGTCGTCCAGGGAGCCGAGGGCACTCTGTACCTGGATTCCCGTGTCCGATTCGAGTACCGGGAGCTGGAGCTGCCGGGCGTCGACCATGTGGTGCGGTTGCGGGAGTCGGTGGGCATCGAGGGTCCGCTGGAGCTCCTGGACCGTGAGGGCGTTCCGGTCGAGGGCGGGCGGCTGGCCCGGTTCCCGGACGGCCTGACCGTCACCGTCCCGCTGGCGGGTCCGTACGAGGGCGCTGTGGCGGAGTGGCGCTTCGACATCAGAGGCGTTCTGGTTCGTCACGTGCTGCCGCAGCTCGGCCAGTCGTCCGGCAGCGTCTCGGGACGTGGGAAGGCGCCGATGGGTGCTGTTGAGGCACCGTCGGCCGATGTGCCGGCGGAGCAGCCCGCTGAGCAGGAGGCGTCCGGCGACATCACGGAGGAGGAGTCGCGGCAGGAGCAGCTCGCCGAGCAGGAGTCGTCCGGGGACGCCACGGACGAGGCGCAGGCGGAGCCCGGCAGCGGGCAGCGGGCGCGGTGGCGGCCGGGACTGCTGCCCGTCCCCGAGGGGCTGCCCGCGGTTCCCGAGTTCCGGTTGGTGGTGCCGTCGCCGGAGGTGGTCGCCCGGTACGAGCTTCTGGGTCTGCCGGCTCTCCCGGAGGTCGTGGACGCGGACCTGAGGCAGGTTCCGGGCTGGAAGGTGGCTTCGCGGTCGGACGGCGGGTACACCGCGTCCGATGCGAACGACGAGGTGCGCTGGCAGTTCGGCGCGGACCGGTTGCCGCAGGCGTTGGATGTGCGGTTGGCGGGGACGGAGGACTTCCTGCGGTTCGCCGCCGGTGAGGACGGTCCCGAGCGGTCCGTCGTGGGGGCGGACCAGTACGAGCTGGGAGAGGTCCGCGACGCGTCGGGCGCACTGACCGAGGTGTGGGTCAGCACGCCCGGCGACGACCTGGGGTGGCGCTTCGACGGGAACGGTGTGCCCCGGGACGTCGAGGTGTCGCTGTCGGGCGAGGGTCTGCCCGATCACCTCGCGGGTGCGCTGATCCGCAAGCGCCGGGTCCCGGTCTCCGAGAGCGCGCCCAGGGGCTGGGTCGCGGAGCTGGTCGCCGACGACCCGTGGGTCGTCGCGTCCCACAGCCTGGAGTCGACCTCGGACGCGTACGTCCTCACCGACCGGGTGACCGACGATGTGCTCCGGTTCGGTACGGACGGGGTCCTGGTGCCGGTGCGGCAGGCCCCTGAGGCGCCGTGGCGGGCGTGGCTGCGCAGGCTGAACGAGGGGCTGGCCGCGCAGCGGGCGCCCCGGGTGAAGCCGCAGAGCCACGTGGGCACGGTCGGTGTGGAGTTCGACCCGGAGCTGGCCCGGATCTTCAACGAGTCGCTGCCGAAGGCGCGGCCGACCCGCACGGGCGGTGAGCCGGTTTCGTGGCTGGTGCCGCTGATCTCGCGCGATGCCACGGACTTCCTGCTGCGCATGCAGATGGACCCGTCGGTGGATTCCGAGGGGCTCGACGAACTGCGGGCCAAGGCCCACGAGGCGTTGTGGGCGGACGCGCGGCGGGCGCTGGAGGAGGCCGGGCCTGTCGCGGACGCGGCGGGGCACTCCGTGAACGGGTTCACGGTGCTGCCCGCCGATCCGGACGGGCTGCGCCCGGTGGTGCACGAGGCCACGGGCCTGGAGACCGTGTTCGGGCGCCGAGGTGAAGTGGCCTCGTACCAGATCTACCTGCACGAGGTACCGCCGGAGCTGGCGGGACAGCCGATCCAGGTCACCCGCCAGCTGAACGGGGAACTCGATTTCGCATGGGCGGACACGACGCAGGTCGGTGAGCACCACGCCGTCGCCTGGGCGGGCGACGAGACCGGGGCGAGCACCCGACGCCAGTTCGGCATCAGTAACCTGCGCACCGGGGCAACGCACTTCTTCGGCGCCGAGGGCACGCTGATCGAGACCGTCGAGGCGCCGCGGGGCTCGTCGTCCCAGGCCGATGAGATCGAGCAGGCCGAGGTGCCCGCCGACGCCGCGCAGGTGGGTGAGCAGCAGCCGGAAGTCCCCTCGACTCCCGCCGACGCCATGCAGGTGAGCGAGCGGACGGACTCCTCCACAACTCCCGCCGAGCCGCAGCCGCAGCCTCCGCACGCCGAAGTCCCCTGGTACATGGGCCAGGACGGCGTGGACGCGCACGGCGAGCTGAACATCACCGCCGTCGACGCCTGGGACGAGGCGCTGATCCGGCAGTGGGCCAACAACATCGCGTACGTGGTACGGCGTGACGGCGACAGTGCCGAGCTGGAGACGGGCATCCGCGAGGGCCTGCGCACGCTGCTCCGGGACGGGTCGGTACCCGAGGCGCTGCGGGCGGGCGGGCACACCGCCGGCACATCCGCTGCCGAACGGGAGCGGCGACTGGACTTCTGGGAGACGGCCCTCCAGCGCGGGCTGCTGCTCACCGCGGGCGGTCGTGTGGTGTGGCTGCGGCCGGTGCTGCGCAACGTCAAGCCGTTGCCGCCGGGTGCGTCCGCGGTCGAGCAGTACACCCTCAACTGGGGCAGCCTGGCCACCACACACAAGTCGGCGTGGGAGCAGGGCTGGGGCGGCGGGACGACCCTGCTGGCGGCTGTCTCCACCGGCGCGAGGACCGTGGCGTCGGTGACACCGGCACCGGTGCTGAGCGTCGAGGCGCACCGCACCGGCGAGACGCAGACGAACCGCACCGTGGTCTTCGACCGGAAGGTCTGGATGCAGCAGAGCACTCCGTTCCGCGCGGGCCTGCAGCTTCGGATCTTCGTCGACGGCGAGGAGCGACCCCACGACCTGGTCACGCCCGCCCGCTTCACCGTGCAGCTCCCCAAGTCCCTGACCGCCACCAGCGCTCTGCGGCACGTCACCCACGACGTACCTCCGCGCGACGGCGAGCAGCAGGGTGCCGGGCGTCACCGGGCGCGGACCGTCGTCAACGCGATCGACCTGATCCCGCTGGCCACCGAGTTCGAGCGCCGGCTGCACACCGCAGGACTGCCCGCCGACGTCGTACGGGCCCTGATGGACCGGACCCTCGTCCAGCTGAACGAGCGGTCCGCCATCAACCGGAGCAGGTACCTGCTGGCCAACGAACTGGTGACGGACCCGGTGTCCCTCTCCACGGGCCTCGGCCGGTCCTTCCAGGGCCATGTGGCGATCAGCGCGACGATCGAGGGCCTGGAGTACCTGGGCGACACCACCAAATTCCCTGTCCGAGAGGACTCCGCCAGCACGCAGGTCGTGCACCGGAAGCAGGGCGCGCGCAACGGCTTCTCGCTGGGCGGGCGGATCACGGTGGGACCGGCGGAGTTCTTCGCGCTCACCGGCGAGGTCAAGCGCGGCACCGGTCACGGCCTGGCCGTGTCGACCGCCACCCACACCATTGTCCTGACCACCGACGACCATGCGCGGTACCGCAGCTGGCTGAACGTCACCATCGAGGTGCGCTCCACCACACACCGGATCGAGCCGGTCACCCGTATCGTGCCGGCCGAACTCGGCGTCCCCAGCCATGAGGCCGCCGACTTCGAGCGCCGCGTGCTCGGTCAGGACGCCCCGCTGCTGCGGCAGCCGCGGGAGCCGGACGGCCCGGTGGAGGCACGGCCGTACGTGCGGTCGCTGCTCGCCGAGGCGGCCGAGCTGGGCGTCGGCCTGTCGGACACGGCGTACCAGCGCCCGGAGCGGCTGGACGCGCAGTTGCCGGATCCGCACGAGCGCGAGCCGCTGGCCCTGGCAGCGCGCAGGGGCGTTGGCTTCGGCACCCTGCTCGGGCTGCCCGGCGCCGAACTGGTCCACGACCAGATCCGGACCGTCATCGGCCTGACGCACCAGCAGCTGACCGGCCGTCGGCTCAAGTTCACCCGCCGCCTGCCCTTCCTCAAGATGGGCCGCCCCCGGGTGAACTGGGCGGGTGCGGACAAGGAGCTGCTGACCTCTTTCGGGCGGCCGTCCCTGGAGACCGACCTGGCGCAGCTGATGTCGGGCGTCGAGCACTCCGTGCGGCTGGGCGGCCGGACGTACCACGTGTCGGTGACCGCCCGGCTGCGGGAGCGCGTCGGCGGCGTCACCGGCGACGAGGCGCGGCCCATGTCGCTCAACGTCCGCTCCGGGCAGGGTGCCACCATCTCCGGAGAGCGGAAGAACAGCTGGAGCCTGCGGGGCTTCCTGGGTGCACGCGGCCGGGTCAAGCTGACCAAGGCCGTGCGGCTCCAACTCGGGCAGGCGGGTCTGACCGGCGGCATCGGAAGCGGTACCGGGCACCAGTTCTCCGGTGCGGCGAAGTCCACCCAGCGTGCCGACATGGGCGGCAAGGCCGACGAGCACGTCTACGACGTCGTCTACGAGCTGTCCGTACGCACGGACGGTCACCCGGAGCAGCAGTGGTGGATCGACAAGCCGGACGAGGTCGTGGCCCGGGTGGCCGTGCCGCACCTGCACGTGCCGACGGAGAAGATCCCGGAGGACGTGCTGCGCGAGGCCTACCAGATGGAGCCGCTGGAGTCGCTGCCGGCCCAGGACCGGCAGGTGGACTTCGCCGGCCATGGCACCGCCGCCGTGTACCGGTCGATC
Source organism: Streptomyces sp. NPDC002577 (assembly GCF_053594815.1). Lineage (NCBI taxonomy): Bacteria > Bacillati > Actinomycetota > Actinomycetes > Kitasatosporales > Streptomycetaceae > Streptomyces > Streptomyces sp. NPDC002577. The sequence goes on from NZ_JBSFWK010000053.1 coordinate 32,688, forward strand.
GTCGCCCCGCCCGAGGTGGTGCGTGCGGCGGCGGAGATGTACCGGAAGGCCAACGGCCATCCGGACACATGGCTGGCGGACCCGGCGAACTGGCCCGCGGAGATCAAGAAGCTGTTCTCACCCAACGAACTCGTGGCGCACTTCCCGTCGCTGACCAGTGACCAGGGACGGCTGGCGGACCTGCCCGACGGGCCCGACGGGTGGCACCAGGCCCTGCGGCTGCGGATCGTCGCCGTCGACCCGCACCACGTGCGGGCACACAGCGGCGCCGGCTTCCAGCTGTGGCAGAACACCAGCGGGACCGCCAACTACGAGCGCACCGGCGAGCGCACCCGTGCCCTTGGCGTGGCGGGCCGATTGGGTCCGGTTCTGCACCTCGGCCACGACGGGGAGGAGGGCGACGATTCGGCCGCGACCGGCGTGGAGCGGCTCTCGACCGGTGAGCAGCAGTCCTCGGCCGCACAGCACCACGAGCTGACCGTCCAGATCGGCGGCACGCTCGGCGGCGGGTTCGAATGGGGGTGGGAGACCGGCGACGGCACCGCCGTCGGGCCGGTCGGCATCACGCGCGGCACGTACGGCGGACCCAAGCACACCTACCGAGCCCACGCGGTGTTCCAGATCACCCTCGACCGGTGGCGCAAGCCCCACCTGACCGACCCGCTGACCCGCAGCGCATCCGGCACGACCAGCGACGATCTGATGCTGGAGGTCAAGCACGGCCTGGAGTTCGTGGTCCCCGAGCGGCGCATCTTCGACCTGGACCTGCCGGTACCGGACGGCGTGAACCGCGTCGAACCGCAGCCGCCGACCGGTCACTTCGACCCGGCACTGCTGGCCGGAGGGACCCACCCGGAGGTGCTGAAGGCCGACGGCGTGCTGGAGAAGATGAAGCAGTGGCTGACCGAGCGGGGCCTGCTGGTGGCCGGCTCCGACGGTTCCGGCCACCAGTCGAGCCTGCTGCTGAGCGCCATCGAGGCTTCCTACTCGCCCGCGGCCCTGCTCGACCAGTTCACCCTGCTGAACACCACCGGGGTCACGCGGTGGCTGCCGATCGGGTCGGCCTTCGGTGCCAACCTGTGGACCAAGGTCACCGCCGAGACCCTGGAGCCGATGTCGCAGCACGACCGGCCCGAGATGACCATGATGCTGCGGGGCAAGGCGATCACCGAGAAGACGGCCAGCACGTCCCGCTCGACCGAGGCCGAGGCCCATGGCGAACTGCACGGCCGGGCCGGCACCTCGACGGTCGGCGGACTCCAGGCAGTGGCCGGCTGGTCCAGGGAGGCGAGCACAGAACACGAGGTGCACGAAGAGAGCCTGGACGTCTACTGGGGGCAGACCCGCAACCCCTCGGTCGAGTTCCAGCTGCGGCAGCGGCTCAAGATCGAGATGGCCATCACCCAGCAGCAGCCCGAGGTGCTCGCCGCACCCGTCCGTGCCTTCCACGGCGTGACGCTCGCCGTCTCGAGCCTGATGGGCCGTCGGCGTCGCGCGGCGGCCCGCCTCAGGCAGCACCCGTCGTTCCTCGCCCGGTTCCCGCGGCTGCCCGAGGACGGCGTCGTCGACGGCTGGGTACGGGTCGTCATTCCCGCGCACCTCGTCCGGCCGGGCCAGGCGCCACAGCAGATCGCCGACCCTGCCCAGGAAGCCGACCCGCCGGTGTGGGAGACCGAGGAACAGCCGTTGAACGACGCGCTGGTGGACCTGATGTCCGAGCACGGGCATCCCTGGGCGCTGCCTGCCGCAACCGAGATCAACCGCTGGGCCGTCCTGCCCGCGGCGCCGACCACCTCGCGTCCCCAGCCGGCGGCGCCGGAGTCCTGGCGGCCGGACGGCACCACGCTCTTCGGCATGCTGTACGACCACCTCACCAACGAGGTGCAGATGCGGCTCAGCATGGAGCGGCTGCTGCGGCACGAGTACCAGGTGCTGGTCGGCGGCGAGCAGGTGACCGCAGGCATGCGGATCACCCGCGTCACCGCGTTGCCGGAGTCCGACGTGGAGATCCTGTCGCGCCACTTCAACCAGGGGCGCGAGACGCAGGAGCACCTCAGCGGCGCAACCAGCGCGTGGTTCGCCGCGATCGGCCCCGTCGTCGGCGAGGAGGCCGACGGAACGACGCTGCGGGAATCGCTGCCTCTCCGTTTCGAGGGCCAGACGTCCGGAGAACGGGCCGCGGAGTCCGAGGAGATCATGGAGCGCAACATGGTCACCGTCCGGCCGTTCCGCTACTACAAGGCCGACGTCGAGGTCGTCCTCTCCGGCCCGCACGGGAAGCTGCTCGTCCAGGCTCCCGGCGGCCTGTACTTCATGCTGCCCATCGCCCTCGCGGACTCGCCCGCCCTGCTGGACGTCCTTGCCGAGACCCCCGAGGAGACAGCCGAACCGGTCGCCGCAGAGGCCGGGGGAACCGAGCCGCAGACGGTCACGGCGGAGCAGGAGCAGGAGCCGCCCGCCGACGGGTTCGCCACGACCACTCACCTCAGCGGTGCCATCGAGGAACTGGAGCCCACCGGGGATGGTTCGGAGGGCTCGGTGTCCGAAGTACCGGTGCTTGAGGAGACCGATGACCAGCGGGCCGGAGCGGAGACCACCGAGGCCAGTGTCGAACGGTTCCTCGCGCTGATCAGCCGTGACCAACGCACTGCCGGAACCGGCAGCGATACCGACGCGGAACGACGAAGGGAACAACGCTCAAAATGAGACCAGGAGACGACGCCCCCGGGCAGTCCAGCGGGACGGACGGCTCTGCCGGACAGTCCCAAGCGCAGGCTGCGCCTGCCGCGCCCGCGGCGCCGGTGCAATCCGTGCCGGACGCCGATGCCGGAGCCGAGTCCGGACAGCAGGCCGGCGCCGTGTGGGATCAACCCCTGCCGTGGGCCACGTCGCATGGCGACGGTCAGAAGCCGCAGGACGACGGTCAGAACGAGAGCAGCGGGCAGCCCGAGTCTGCGCAGGCCGAGCCTTCCGAGGACCCGGCAAGCCCGACCGTGCGGGCGGCCGCCGTCAGCGATGAGGGCGCAGACGACGTGGAGGGCCACGCGGAGGCTGACCGTGAGGAGTCCGACGCCGAAGTGTGGCAGGCGGCTGTCGCCGAGCAGCGGCGCGGTGCGCATGCGACGCCGGCTCCCTTGCGGACTGGTGCCGCCGGCGGTCACGCCGTCTCGAAGTGGCTTCTCGGCGTAGCTGTCGCGGTCGGCGGTCTGCTCGCGGCCGTAGGGGCGGCCGAGGGGCTCGGCTCACATCCGTCCGCAGCGACGGCCAAGGAGGATCCGGAGCCGATCCTGGGTCCCGACAAGGGCATCGGCGTGGCGGGCACCCCGAGTGCAACGCCGACCCCGACGAAGACCCCGTCGAGCCACGCCCCGGCACACCCCGGCAAGAAGGCCGTGACCGGGCATTCCGTGGGCGCGGCGGCCGGCCAGGCCGGCAGCGATCACGCAGCCGGGGGAGCGAACGCGGCCCAGACCTCACCCCAGCGGGCGACCGTCAAGTCCTCGGTGGCCGCGCAGAGCAGTTATCTCTCCGTCCAGACCTCTGTGAAGTCCCCGAACCAGTACTGGAGCCAGAGCCAGGTCTCCGTCACGACCATCAAGAAGCTCACCGCGCTCAAAGTCGTCGTGCACATAGCCCAGACCGGCGGCGTGGCGAACACCGGCGTCTGGACTTCGCTCGGCAACAAGGTCACGGTACACACCGGGAGGGCGTCGGACGGAGGAGCGGACTACGTCGTGACGCTCAATGAGGGCGTCACGATCGACCCCGGAAACTACGTCTTCCAGTTCGGGTACAACCACGACCAGGGCACCCGCGACACGGTCCATGACCTGTACGCCGTGGTGGCCACGGCCCCCGGTGACGACGGCACGGAGAGCCGGAACGGACGTTTCTGACGTCGGCCCGGTTCCCGCCGTCGCGTGACGGGCGCCGCCCGCCGCAGCCGGGTCGTCACCGGGCAGCTGGGGCCGCGGCGTCGGGTTCTTCCGAGGAGAGCCGGTCTTCCCGGACAGGGCGAGGTCGCCCGTCCGGGCAGGCCCCGGCGGTGGAGTCAGGTGCGGGCCGCGAGCGGCCGTGCGCCTGACGCCGCCACGACACCATGCCGGTCACGATTCGACAGACGCTGCTCAGATGATGCGTCTGGGAGCCGGCCCCGTGGAGTCGCGCAGGATGATGCGGTTGAGTTCGGCCGCCGCCAGCGGTCTGACAGGGGGCTCGCCGTGCAGCAGAGCCAGCAGCCGGCGCACGGCCTCCCGCCCCTGGCGTTCGCGGTCCACGGCGACGGTGGTGAGGGTCGGCCGGAAGCAGCGGCCCAGCTGATCGTCGTCCCAGCCGAACACGCTGACGTCGCGCGGCACTTTGACGCCCAGACTCTGCAGACCCAGGATGACGCCGAACGCCACCTGGTCGGAGGCCGCGAAGACGGCCGTCGCCCCGGAGCCCGCGATGACCTCCGTCGCCGCCTTCCAGCCTGACTGCGGGGTCCAGTCGCCCCCGACCACCCCACACGACTCGAGCCCGAGGTCCGCGATCGTCGCCTCGTACACCGCCTGCCGGGCCTGTGCCGAGGCCCACTCGGGGTGGCCGGCGACGTGAACGAAGCGGCGGTGGCCGCGGTCGGCCAGATGGCGCAGGAGGTCGGCGGCCATCGACGCGTCGGCGTACGCACCGAACGAGCGCAGGTGGTCGTCGTACACGCCGTCGACGACGATCGGCACAGGGAAGTCCGCGAGTGCCAGACCGTCGGCGCGCTCTCCCAGCGTCGTGAAGGACAGGATGCCGTCGGTGCTCTCCGGCTGCAGGAGCGCCTCCAGCCGGGCGGCGCGGGCGGCGGCGTCGCCTTCGAGGCCGACCACGTCGAGCAGGTAACCGGCCTCGTGCGCGGCCGCGGCGGCACCGCTGAGGACGCTCACCGGAAAGCGATCCGCGGAGGTGGGGATGATGACGGCGATCCGGTTCGACCGGCGGGTGCGCATCGTCCGGGCCGCGAGGTTGGGCCGGTAGCCCAGTTCTGCGACGGCCTTGGCAACCCTGCGTGCCGTGTCCGGCCGCATCGTCGGGTCCTTGTGCAGGAAGCGGGACACGGTCTGGTGCGACACCCCGGCAAGCCGGGCGACCTCGTAGATCGTCGGGGGTTTTCCTGTGGCGCGCGGGCGCGCCGACGGCTTCTCCACCATGTGCGCATCCCCTCGCATGCCCGTCTCGCGCCCCGTCCCGATCGGTCGCCGATCAGTCTATGTGGCGGGATACCACCGGCCTTGGCCGAGTGCGAACGCACCAGCAGGCGTTAGAAGGAGACGGCATAGCTGAAACTCCTCGGAATGTGTCGCCATCAGACTCTAGAAGGCGAGTGATCGATCACACAAGGCTTTTGAGTCCTGATCGATCTGGGACGGACGGGTCGCGCAGGTCGTCGAACTGCTATCCCTGCCCTCTGCAGCGAGGCTTCGCCGAAGTTGCGAAGCGCTGAGACCACACGGCCGCCACTGGGCGGACCCCCGGAATCCCCCAGATACAAACCCTTCTTACTGGAAGTCGCACACATTCACACAGAAAAATACGCGCAGGGGATTGACGAGCCCAGGGGCGAGGGCAACGCTGTTCAGCGCTCCCGCCCCAACGCACGCTCGCAGGGCTCGCGTCGGCCATCCCCGTACTGATCGCGCCGCTGAAACCTGCACCTTCACCGTGGCCGTGACTCGCACCCGACATACGAACCAACCCGGAAGACCTGAAGGAGTACCCGTGTCCCGTCCCGATTCCGCCGACGAGCGCCTGGCCGGCCTGCGGCAACGCCTGCAAGGTCTGGCGTACGGCGGTGACTACAACCCCGAGCAGTGGCCGGCCGCCACCTGGCGCGAGGACGTCCGGCTGATGCGTGCGGCCGGGGTCAACTTGGTCACCGTGGGCGTGTTCTCGTGGGGCCTTCTGGAGCCTCGGCCCGGTGTGTTCGAGTTCGGCTGGCTGGACGAGGTCATGGACCTCCTGGCCGAGGCGGGCGTGAGTGCCGACCTGGCCACGCCCACCGCCGCGCCCCCGTCGTGGCTGGCCCACGAGCATCCCGAGACGCTGCCCGTGGACGGCGAGGGCCGCAGGGTCGCCTTCGGCGCCCGCTGCCACTACTGCCAGTCCTCCCCGGTCTTCCGGCACTACGCGGCCCGCATCACCGAACGGCTCGCCGGGCGCTACGCCACCCACCCCGCACTGGCCATGTGGCACATCGGCAACGAGTACATCGGCTACGGCTGCCACTGCCCGGTCTCCGTGGCGCACTTCCGCCGCTGGCTCGCCGACCGCTACGGCACCATCGACGCCCTCAACGACGCCTGGGGCACGGCCTTCTGGGGCCAGCGCTACGACTCCTTCGACCACGTCGGCACCCCCGCCCCCCGCTCGCGGCTGATATCGGGCCCCAACCCCGGCCAGCTACTGGACTTCCACCGGTTCTCCGACGCCGCCGCGCTGGAGTGCTTCACCGCCGAACGCGACATCGTCCGCCGTCACACCCCCGACCTGCCCATCACCACCAACTTCATGGGGTCCTTCAAGAACCTGGACTACTGGCAGTGGGCCGCCGAGGAAGACATCGCCTCCATCGACATCTACGCCAAGCCCTGGGACCCGGAAGGGCAGTTGCTGGCCGCGTACAACTTCGACCTCATGCGGTCACTGCGCGGCGGAAAGCCATGGCTGATGCTGGAGTCGGCCACCGGCAACAACCTCACCGGCGGACGCAACTCCCCCCGCCCGGCCGGGCAGTTGCGGGTGCGCTCCCTGCAGGCGGTGGCCCGGGGCGCGGACTCGGTGATGTTCTTCCAGTGGCGCGCCTCGCGGGCCGGCGCCGAGCGGTTCCACTCGGCCATGGTCCCGCACGGCGGCACCCGTACCCGAACCTGGCGCGAGGTCGTCGCCCTGGGTCGGGACGTGTCGCGGCTCGCGGAGTTGACGGGCGGGGCCTGCGACCGGGCCGAGGTGGCCATGGTGTGGGACTACGACAACTGGTGGGCGCTGGAGGGACCCGACCACCCGTCCAGCGACATGCACTTCACCGCCCGGGTCCTCGACCACTACCGGCCGCTGTGGGGCGCCAACGTCCCCGTCGACTTCGTCCACCCGCACGCCGATCTCAGCGCCTACCGCCTGGTGATCGTGCCCAACCTCTACCTGGTGGACGACACGGCCGCCGACAACATCACCGGCTACGTGCGCGCCGGCGGGCACCTGCTGATGTCGTACTTCTCGGGCATCGTCGACGAGTACGACCGGGTACGGCCCGGTGGCCATCCCGGCGCCTTCCGCGACCTGCTCGGCATCGACATCGACGAGTTCAACCCCCTCCAGCCCGGCGCCACCCACGGGCTGCAGCACGCCGGACACACCGGCACCGCCACCGACTGGCAGGACGTCATCGAACCGGCCGGCGCCGAGCCACTGGTCACCTACACCGACGGCGAACTGAAGGGGCAACCCGCCGCCACCCGTCACCACTTCGGCACCGGCACCGCCACCTACCTCGGCACCTCACCGGACCAGGAGACCATGCGCCGCCTCGTCCTGGACTGCGTCACCGGTGCCGGAGTCACACCCGTCATGGACACCCCGGAAGGTGTCGAAGCCGTCCGCCGCCGTGCCGCCGACGGCACCGAACACCTCTTCCTGCTCAACCACACCACCGACGCGGTAACCGTCGACCTCGGCCCCACTCCGTCGAGGCCTGTCGACCTCCTGGACCCCGACACCTCCGCAGCCGCCACCGGCCACTTGCGCCTGCCACCGTTCGGCGCCGCGGTCCTGCGTGACGACCCCCACAGCGAACACTGATCTCCCAGGGACCCGTCCCACCCATAGAAAGGTCAACTCCATTGCAACCCGCTGGTGTTCAAGTTCCGGATGCCCTCTTCTTCGGGTCCGGCCGGGCGGTGCTCGACCCGGGCACGGGTGCCCCGGTGCAGTTCGTGGACGAGCAGGACCGAGCCCGCCGGTTCCTGCTCGACACCGATGTCACCGCGTGGCACTCGGTGGAGCACCAGTGGGGTTCGGGGCACCTCGTCACGGACCGGGGCGGCGCCCGCTGGCACACGCCCGCCGAACTGCGCGTCGCGGACGGGGGCACAGAGGCGGTGCACCCGGTGCTCCCGGGGGTCCGCGTGGAGGTGCGGCGCTCGGTGCACGAGGACGTGCTGCGCGAGCGGTACACGGTCGTGAACAGCGCACAGGAGCCGCTCACGATCACGGGGCTGGGCATTCAGACACCGTTCGCCGACCTGTACGACACGGCCGAGGCATCCCTCGACCGGGCGGTGCATGCCCACCTGTTCACCGGAGGCACGTGGGCCTGGGCGCTCGCGCAGCCGATGTCCGGGGAAGGCCGGTGTCTGGGGCTGATCGTGCGGGAGGGGGCCCTGCGGGCGTACTCGGTGGAGTCGCGCAACCAGAGGTCGAACTCCCATGTCCGCGGGCACCTCGTCCTGTTGGTCACCGACCAGGCACGCAACCCGCAGGCGTTCGGCGGCCAGCCGGTGCTGCACCTGGGGCCGGGGGAGTCCACGACCGTGGAGTGGGAGCTGGCCTGGTACGCGTCGGTCGAGGACTTCACCGCCGCGACCAGGCCGCCTGCCGTGTTCTCCGCCTATGCCGCCGAACTCGGCGAGCCGATCGTCATCGAGGCGTCATCGGTGAGCAGCCCGGATGCCGGTGTGAAGGTGGAACGTGAGGCGGACGGCCGGTACCGCGTGCAGGCTTCCCGCCATGGCAGTTTCACGCTGGACATCGGGGACGGCGCCCGTACCGAGGTCCTGTTCCACCTGCCGCTGGAGGAGGTCGTCCGGCGCCGGGTCGCCTACATCACGCGGCACCAGCGGGCCCGGGAGCGTCCTGGTCTGCTCGCCCACGCCTTCGTGCCGGTGGACACCCGGACCGGCCTGACCCAGTCGACCAACGGCTGGCAGGACTGGACGGACGGATCCGAGCGGATTGCCATACCGCTGCTGCTCCAGGCCGCCGCTGCACGCGGCTGGGCGGACCCGGGCGAGATCGACCCCCTGCTCGACGGCTGGTCCCGGTTCGCCTGCCGCTATCTGCTCGACGAGAGCAACGCCCCGCGACGCGGCTCCCAGGAACACCAGGTCCGGCTGTACGACACCCCGTGGCTGGCGCAGTTCTTCCACGACCGGTACCGCGCCCACGGCCACGAAGAGGACCTCGACCGCGCCGCCGGCATCATCGAGCGCAGCTTCGAACTCGGCGGCGCCATGCACCTGTCCATCAACCTCTCCCCGGTGACGCTGGCCATCAGTGGCAGCCTGGACGCCACCGGACAGACCGACCGCGCTCAAGCTCTGCGGGGCCAACTGGTCGACAGCGCCCGGAAGTTCGTACGGATGGGCAAGCAGTTGCCGCCACACGAGGTCAACTATGAGCAGTCCATCGTCGCGCCTCTGCTGGACCTCCTCAGCGACGCCCACACCCTGACCGGCGACCCCGTCTTCCGCGACGCGATCGCCGAACGGCTGCCCTGGCTGCTGGCCTTCGGCGGCCCGCAGCCGCACGCCCGGCTGCACGGCGTCGCCATCCGGCACTGGGACGGCTTCTGGTTCGGCGCCGACCGGCTGTGGGGGGACGTCTTCCCCCACTACTGGAGCACCCTGACCGCCGCGACCCTCCTGGGCCTGCCGGCCACGCTGCGCACCGCACACACCGACCGCATCGCCGACGTGATCCTGCGCGCCAACATGGCCAACTACCGTGAGGACGGCTCCGCCACCTGCGCGTTCGTCATGCCCTCGACCGTCGACGGCAGGGCCGCGCACACCGCCGACCCACTCGCCAACGACCAGGACTGGCACCTGGTCCTGTGGATGCGGGCACAGGAGCGAGCCGGATAATGGAGTGCTCCGGCGGCCGTTCGCCGTTACGGTGAAGCCTGTTCAGGTGCGCAGGTTGCGGCTACTTCTCCTGTCAAGAGAGCAACGCGGGTTCGAATCCCGCCGCCGGCCCCGGCCGGTGTCGTCCAGCGGCCCAGGACGCTTACGTCGCCGCCGCCGATCTGATCTCTGAACGCCGACGGTCTCAGGCTCGGGCGCGTTGCCAGCAGGCGACCGCGCCCCAGCCGAGGAATACGCCGGCTGCCAGGTCGCTGATGACGGATTGCACGTCGGTGTCCTTGGCCACGCTGATGAGGGCGCCGATGGTGAGGCAGACGAGCAGGACAGCGAATACGATCCAGACGACTCTCATGGCGCCCCCCCAAAGTGTGTGTAGCGACAACCCAGTCGTGTGAGAGCGCTGGTGTACATCTGCGATCCCGGCGTCCGCCGCACAGCGGCCCGGCGTCACTCCGCGTGAAGCCCCGGACGGGCTAATCCGGCTGCCGCCGCTCGCCGACCGAACGCAGAATCGTCTGCGGACGGCTGCGCGATGTGAGGAGTGGCTCGACATGCGGATCGTCGTGGATCTCAATCGCTGTCAGGGCTATGCGCAGTGCGTCTTCCTCGCTCCGGACGTGTTCGAGCTGCATGGCGAGGAAGCGTTGCTCTACGACCCGGAGGTCTCCGAGGACCGGCTCGAGCGTGTCCAGCAGGCCGCGGCGGCCTGTCCGGTGCAGGCCATCCTGGTCGGTGAGGGGGCGAGTGCCGTTGTCCGCTGAGCCGCGTGACGGCCGGATCGTTCGTGACGTTCGTGACGGCCGGATCATTGTCGTCGGGGCGTCGCTCGCCGGGCTGCGCGCCGCCGAGACGCTGCGCGAGGAGGGCTTCACCGGCTCGCTGACCGTGGTCGGTGACGAGCCCCATCCCCCGTACGACAGGCCACCGCTGTCCAAGCAGGTCCTGCTCGGCAAGGCGGCGGCGACCGCCACCGGGCTGCCGATGCGCCGTGACCCGGATGCGGAGTGGCGGCTCGGGGTAGCCGCCACTGGGCTCGAACCGCTCGAGAAGCGGCTGCTGCTGGCCGACGGCGAGTCGCTGCCGTACGACCGGCTGCTGATCGCCACCGGGACCCGGGCCCGGCCCTGGCCGGATCCGGAGGAGGCGGCGCTCGACGGGGTGTTCATGGTGCGCACGAGCGACGACGCCGGGCGTCTTGCCGAACGCCTCGCCGCCGGACCTCGCCGCGTCCTGGTGATCGGAGCCGGATTCACCGGCTCGGAAATCGCCTCCGCCTGCCGGGAGCGGGGCATCGAGGTGACGGTCGCCGAACGGGGCCCGGCACCGCTCGTGGGTGCGCTGGGCGGGACGTTCGGCAAGCTCGCGGCGGCGCTGCAGCGCGCCCACGGCGTGGACCTGCGCTGCGGCGTGACGGTCACCGCGCTGCGCGGAAACGGGGAGGGCCGGTTCACCGGCGCCGACCTGTCCGACGGCAGCCACGTCGAGGCCGACATCTGCGTCGTCGCCCTCGGGGCGGTCCGCAACACCGAGTGGCTGGCGGACTCCGGCCTTGCCGCGGGACCGCGCGGGGTCGCCTGCGACGCGGGGTGCCGCGCCTTCGACATGTACGGGATCGTCACCGACGATGTCTTCGTGGCAGGCGACGTGGCCCGCTTCCCGCATCCGCTCTTCGAGTACCAGATGCTCTCCCTGGAGCACTGGGGCAACGCGGTCGCGCAGGCCGAGGTGGCGGCCCACAACATGGTCAACCCGGGGCCGCGCCGGCGCCCGCATCTGGCGGTCCCGTCCTTCTGGTCGAGCCAGTTCGGGCTGAACATCAAGTCCGTCGGCGTGCCCACCTTCTCCGACCAGGTGGTCATCGCGCAGGGCTCGCTCGAGTCGGGTCGGCTGGTGGCGGTGTACGGCTACCGGGGCCGTGTCACCGCGGCGGTCACGGTCGACATGGCGAAGTGGCTGCAGCACTACGAGCACCTGATCGAGACGGCCGCCCCGTTCCCGCCCGAGCCCGGCGCCGCCGACCGGCCGGCCGCGGCCGCCGTGCCGGTGCCCTCCGACGTGCCGGACCCGAGCGTGCTCTCCCACGGGCCCACCGTCGCCCTCACCGGTCACCTGCCGGACCGCAGGCTGATCAGGGTCGCCGGCTGACCAACCGTCCCTCCCGCCGACGAGGAGCCCCGTATGAGCGCGGACACCCTGCTGCAACGCATCAACGACTACGCCAACCGCCCCGACCCGTATCCGCTGTACACGGAGCTCCACGAGGCGGGGGGCGTGGCGCGGCAGACGGACGGCAGCTTCCTGGTCGGCACGTTCCACGAGATCGACGCGCTGCTCCACGACCCGCGCATCAGCTCCGACCAGCGCAACCTCAGCGAGCGCTACCGCGTGGCCGAGGAGGAGAGTCATCCACCCGCCTTCATCGTCCTCGACGACCCCGAGCACCACCGGCTGCGGTCCATCCTGACGCGGCCGTTCGGCCCCCCGCACAGCCCGGGCCGGGTCGACGCCATGCGGAGTGAGATCGCCAAGATCAGCGAGGAGCTGATCGACGCGTTCGGAGACCGCAAACAGATCGACGTGGTCGACGACTTCGCCTATCCGCTCCCCGTCACCGTCATCTGCCGGCTGCTGGGCGTGCCGCGCGAGGACGAGCCGCTCTTCCGCGAATGGTCCACCAAGATGATCGAGGGCGCCGACGTGGTGCCCGGCGAGGACCGCACCGCACGCGTGCGGGCGTCCAAGGAGGCCCGCGAGGCGATGGGCGAGTACCTGGCAGACCTCGCCGGGCAGCGCGACGGCAAGCCGGCCGACGACATGCTGTCCTCGTTCGTCAACGAGCCGGATCCGGCCCAGCGCCTCACCCGTGAAGAGCTGGCCGTCAACGCGGCGATCCTGCTCCTCGCGGGGCACGAGACCACCGTCAATCTGATCACCAACGGCGTGCTCACCCTCCTGCGCCACCCGGACCAGCTGGAACGGCTGCGCCACGACCCCGCCCTGATGCCGAGGGTGGTGGAGGAACTCCTCCGCTACGAGCCCCCGGTGCACCTTGTGCCGATCCGCACCCCGCTCGTCGACGTGGACATCGCGGGCACCACCATCCCCAAGGGCGTACGTCTGGTGCTGGCCCTGGCCTCCGGCAACCGCGACCCCAGACGCTTCCGCGACCCCGACCGGTTCGATCCCGCCCGGCCGGACAACGCGCACCTGGGTTTCGGCGGCGGCGTCCACATCTGCTACGGCGCCGCGCTCGCCCGGGTGGAGGCGCAGATCGCCCTGGGAGCGCTGATCCGCCGCCTCGGCAGCCCTCGGCTGGCCGAGGACCCGCCCCCGTACCGGATCAGCGCCACACTCCGGGGCCCCCGGCACCTGCGCGTGGACATCTGAGAGGACGTCTGGGAGTCCTGCCGACGAGGACGATCTGCAGGCCGGCACGGCGCCGCGCTCACCGGACCGTGCCCGCCGCTCTACGCGGCGAGTTCCTTGGTGATGCGGTCCAGCATGTATGCCGAGGACTCGTGTGCGCGTTCCTCCCAGGCGAAGACGCAGGCGGTGGCGATGCCGTCGAAGTTCAGTTCGCGCAGGGTGGTGAAGAAGGCGTTCCAGTCGACTTCGCCCTGGCCGATGTCGAGGTGCTGGTGGATGCGGGCGGGGGTGCCGGGCGGGTTGAGGATGTAGCGCAGGCCGGACGAGCCCTTGTGGTTGAAGGAGTCCGCGATGTGTACGTGCTGGAGCTTGTCGCCTGCGTAGCGCATCATCGCGGCGATGTCGGCTGTCGGGTCTGTGCCGGAGAGGTGGAAGGAGTGCGGGGCGCAGTAGAGGTAGTTCACCCAGGGCTTGTTGATCGCGCGGACGAGGTCGACGGCGGGGGTGTTCTCCTCGCAGAAGTCGTCCGGGTGGGCCTCGAGGTTGAGGGCGATGCCTTCGCGTTCGAAGATCGGCAGCAGTTCCTCCAGGGAGCGCCAGAAGGCTGCCTCGCTCTCGGCGGCGCGCTCGGGGCGGCCGTTGAACTCGGAGTTCATCAGCGGGCATTCGAGGTCGGCGGTGATCTCGATCATCCGCTTCCAGTAGCGGACGGCGGCCTGCCGCTCGCTCTCGTCGGGGGACGACCACTTGTACAGGGGCAGGACGGAGGAGAGCTGGACGCCGTGTGTGCGCAGGGAGTTCTTCAGAGCGGTGATCCGCTCGTCGTCCGCCCGGGGGTGCAGGAAGAACGGCATGAAGTCGTCCCGCGGTGACAACTCGATGTACTCGTAGCCGAGCTCGGCTACGGTGCGCACCATCTCGTCGATGGGCAGTGCGCGGAACATGTACGGGTCGAGGGCGATCTTCACGCGGTGCCTCCGTAGAACGCAGGGCGGGGCTTCATGTCGACGGTGACGACGGAGCCGTCGGACTCCAGGGAGCGGACGGCGGCGTCGGTGATGACGGTGGCGGCGTAGCCGTCCCAGGCGGTCGGGCCGGTGGGCTCACTGCCCGCGTCGACCGCGTCGACCCACTCGCGGAACTCGGTGTCGAAGGCGTCCACGAAACGGCCCTTCCAGTCCTGCAGGACGGTGGTGTGGTGCTGTCCTGCGGTACGGACGCCGACGGCGGCCGGGTCGGGCAGTCGTACGAGGCCCTCCTCGGCCACGGCCTCGCACTGGATGTCGTAGCCGTACTGGCAGTTGACGAAGACCTCCAGGTCGATGCGCACCCCGTTCGCGGTCTCGAAGAGCATGATCTGCGGGTCCTTGAGGTGCTCGAACCGCTTGCTCGTGGCGCGGGGGGTGATCACCTGGGCCGAGACGATCTCGTCGTCGAGCAGCCAGCGCAGTACGTCGATCTCGTGCACGGCCGTGTCCTGCGCGGCCATCGCGGAGGTGTAGGACTCCGGCACGGTCGGGTTGCGGTGGGCGCAGTGCACGATCAGCGGGGCGCCGATGGAGCCGGAGGCGAGGACCTCCTTCATCTGGCGGTAGCCGATGTCGAAGCGGCGCATGAAGCCGACCTGGACCAGGCGGCGGCCGTGGGCCCGCTCGGCCTCGACGATGCCCAGACAGTCCTCGGCGGTCGTCGCGAGGGGCTTCTCGCAGAACACCGGCTTGCCGGCCGCGACGGCGTTCAGCACGTGCTCGGCGTGGGTGGGGCCCCAGGAGGTGACGAGGACGGCGTCCACGTCGGGCGAGTCGATCAGCTCGGCGCCGGTCGGATACGTGACGGCGCCGACGCGGGCGGCCACCTCGGACGCGCGTGCTTCGTCGATGTCCGTCACAGCGGTGACCCGTGCCCCCGTGATGACGTCGGTGAGGCGCCGTATGTGGTCCTGGCCGATCATTCCGGTGCCGATGACACCTACGCGTACGGTCACGGTGGATCCCTTCGAGGGGCCTGGGAGGGCGGGGAGCTCAACCACTCACCGCCGTGATCTGGGAGGTCAGGGACGGGGGAATCGTCTGTCGCGCTCTACTGGAGCGCTCTAGGCGAGTACGATGATGCCTGTCCAAATGTCATGTCAATAGCTTGTTGCTGGGAGATTTCGAGACCACCCGTAGGGTGGGCGGCGTCGAAGGGTGGTTCACAGGTGGATGCATCGGGCAAGCAGCGGCCCACGATGGCGGATGTCGCCGCGAAGGCGGGCGTGTCCAGGGCGCTCGTCTCGATCATCTTCCGCGGCCAGCCGGGGGCGAGTGGTGCGACCCGCGAGCGGGTCCTGCGCATCGCGGACGAGATCGGCTACCGCCCCGACGGCGCGGCCCGGCTGCTGGCTCGTGGTCACAGCCGCACGCTGGGCGTGATGTTCACCGTGCACCAGACCTTCCACACGGACCTCGTCGCGGGCATCTACCCCGAGGCCGAACGGCTGGGCTACGACGTCCTGCTCTCCGCGGCCGCCCAGGGCCGCAGCGAGAGCAAGGCCGTCGAGGCGCTGCTGAGCCATCGCTGCGAGGCGGTGATCCTGCTCGGCCCCGAAGCGGAGCCCGGGTACCTGAACGAGCTCGGACGCCGCACGGTCACCGTCTCGGTCAGCCGCCGGGTGCCCCATGCCCACGTCGACTTCGTGCACTCGGCCGAGGGCAAGGGCGTACGGCAGGCCATGGAGTATCTCGTCGAACTGGGGCACCGCCGGATCGTGCACATCGACGGCGGCCGGGGTCCCGGCTCCGCCGAGCGGCGGCGCGCCTACCGGGCCGCGATGCGCCGCCACGGGCTGGAGGCCGAGCTGCGGGTGATCCCCGGCGACCACACTGAGGAGTCGGGCATCGAGGCGGGCCGTCTGCTCCTGGCGGAACGCGACCAGGGGCGCCCCCTGCCGACGGCGGTCCTCGCGGGCAACGACCGGTGTGCGTGGGGCCTGTTGATGACCCTGACGCGGGCGGGCGTCGACGTTCCGCGCGACATGTCCGTCATCGGATACGACGACAGCCACTTCTCGCACCTGATGCCGATGGGCCTGACGACCGTCCGCCAGGACGCGGCCCTGATGGCGGAGCACGCGGTGCGGTTCGCCGTGGAGCGGCTGGAGAACGAGGGGCTGGAGCCGCGCGAGGCGGTGCTGGACCCGAAGCTGGTGGTACGGGACACCAGCGGGCCTGCCCCGGAGGGGTCGTACTGAGGCCTCGGAAGAGACCTCGGGTGGCGCGGAAAAGCTCGGCCGGCATGACGGGCGTCATGCCGGCCGATTGATCACACCGATGCCGCTCCGGTACCGGTACGGAAACCGATACCGATGCCGCCCCTTACGGTCAGCGCGTCCCCTTCGCGGCGAACTTGGCTATGTCGTCGACGTTGTCCTTGGTCACGAAGGCCGGCCCCGTGAGCACTGGAGCCGTGCTGCCGCCGCTGAAGTTTCCGTTCGTCTTGTACAGCCACAGGGAGTCGACGGCGAGGTAGCCCTGCAGGTACGGCTGCTGGTCGACCGCGAACTCGACGTCGCCGTCCTGGACCGCCTTGACCAGGTCCTTGTTCAGGTCGAAGGTCGCGACCTTGGCCTTGCTGCCGGCGTCCGACACCGACTGCACGGCGGTCAGGGCGAACGGTGCGCCGAGAGTGACGACCTGATCGATGGAACTGTCCTGCTTGAGCTTCGCCGTGATCGTCGACTTCACGGACGGCATGTCCGTGCCGTTGACGTAGAGGGTGTCCGTCTTGCCGTCGAACCCCTTCTTCAGGCCCGCGCAACGGGCCTCCAGAGCGACCTGCCCCTGCTCCTGGACGACGCAGACGGCGTGCTTGGCGCCGATCTTGTTGAGCCGCTGGCCGAAGGCCTGGCCCGCGATGTTCTCGTCCTGGCCGAAGTACTCGAGCATGCCGAGCTTCTTCCAGTCGTCCAGGCCGGAGTTGAAGCCGACGACCGGGATGCCGGCCGCCTTGGCCTTGGCCACGACCTCCGTCATCGCGTCCGGCTTGGCCGCGGTGAGCGCGATGCCGTCGACCTTCTGGTCGATGGCGTTCTGCACCAGGTTGGCCTGGTTGCCGGCGCTCGGGTCGCTGGAGTAGACGAGCTTGATGTTGTCCTTGGCGGCGGCGGCCTGGGCGCCCTTGCGGATGAGGTCCCAGAAGGTGTCGCCGGGGGCCGCGTGGGTGACCATGGCGACGGTCATGCGGGGGGTGGTGGCCTTGCCCGCCGAGGCGTCCGCACCGCTTTCCTCGGACTTCTTCCCACCGGAGCTGCTGGAGCAGCCGGCGGCGAGCAGGGTGCCGACGAGGACGGTGACGGTCAGGGTGGCGGCTCGGTGGTGTCTGTGCATGTCCCTTGAACCTCGCTGTGCTGGTCGTGGTGGGTTTCAGGTAGGGCGAGTAGAGGCAGATCTGCGGATGGTGCGGCCGGGCCGCAGCCTGCGGGGTGTGAAGAGCCTCGGTCACGACGAGGTGGGCGCGCCCAGCCCGGCGACGTGGATGAACGGTGCTTTGGATGCCTTGTGCGGCGAGCCGTGTCCGGGGCGGCCACGGGTATGGACCGCCTGCCTTCCTTCGCTAGAGCGCTTTATTAGCGCGCTCTAGTGGCACGTACTATGGAGCCGCCCACAGGGGATGTCAACAGCTTTGTCATGACGTATCAACAAAGCGGGTGGGCGGCGAGGGTGCGTCGCGGGTCCAGGCCACGAGGCGGTATCGGTCGGCACTTCGTTCTGCCCAGCACAGCAAAAACCCCGCTGTGCGACGGCAAGTTGCCGCCGCACAGCGGGGAGGTGAGTGAGTCAGTGCCTCAGCGGCTCGTCTCGCGTTCCGCCGTTGCCACCGCGAAGCCCGCGATCCACTCGGGGATCGCCTCGTAGAAGCGAGACGTCATCCGGTAGGGGCCGGACGCCGCGAGCGACGCGAACGCGGCGATCCAGGTGCGCACCTCGTGCGCCGAGCCGCCGCCCTCTGCGCCCATCCACTCCACGCTCCAGTCGTCCACCTCCGGCAGACGGCCGCTTTCCAGCGTGTCGAGGACCTGGTTGTCCCAGACCGGGTTGATGGGGATCATCCTGGTCGAGCCCGCCGCATAGTCACGGCCGGCCTGGACCACCCGCTCCTCGCCCTTGGCCCGCTGCTCCGGGGTGGGCGGATGCCCTTCGATCAGGGCGTCGGCGACGCGCGGAGGAGCACCGTCGAGGACGGGCACGGGCGGGTCGTGGGACAGGCCGCCGGAGCCCAGGAACAGCACCCGCCGGTCCAGCTCCGCCGCGGCCTCGCCGATCGCGGTCCCGAGAGCGCGGATACGGCTCATCGGTCCGAGCGGCGTGGCGACGCCGTTGACGAAGACGGGCACCACCGGCACGTTGTCGATCCCGCCGAACAGCACCTCGAGCGGCTGCACGAACCCGTGGTCGACGGTCATCCGCGCCGACACGGTCAGATCGATGCCACGGTCGAGCACCCCGCGCGCGATGGCCTGGGCTGCCTTCGTGTCGACGGACAGCGGGCCGGCTGCCGAGCCGAAGTCGCCGACGGCGTTCGCTTCCGTGGCCAGGCAGAACGGCGGCATCTCCTTGTAGAAGAAGCCGTTGTAGTGGTCCGGGGCGTAGAGGACGACGAGCTCCGGATCGAAGGCGCGGATGAAGGCGCGCGCCTTGTCGACGGCGTTCTCGACAGCCGCGAGGACCTCGGGGGCCGGGTCGTTCTTGCCGATGAGGGGGGAGTGGGACAGGCCCACTGCGGCAGCGGTCATGGCGGTGCTCCTCACTGATCCGAGTGGGACGGGTGAGATGGGTGAGTCGGGTGAACGGAGGACGCGTCCGACACCTCGTCGCGCGCGTCCGGGGCGGACGGATGGATGACGAGCTTTCCGGTGAGCCGCCCGTCGATCATGAGCTGGAAGCCCTTGTGGATCTCGGCCAGCGGCAGGGTGCGGTCGATCACCGGACGCACACCGGTGGCGTCCATGAGGCTCAGCAGGGACACCAGCTCGCTGCGGGTGCAGCCGGTCGAGCCGAGGACACGCTGCTGGCGGTAGAAGATCCGGCCCAGGTCGGCGGGCGGGTTCATACCGCTGGTGGCGCCCGCGATCACGACCGTGCCGCCGGGGCGGAGCGACTTCAGCGAGTGCGACCAGGTCGCCTCACCGACGGTCTCGATGACGACGTCCACCCGCTCGGGCAGCCGCTCGCCGGTCGGCACGGCCCTGCGCGCTCCCCAGGACTCGGCCTGTGCCCGCTTCTCCTCGCTGCGGCTGGTGGCGTAGACGACCGCTCCCGCGGCCGCGGCCAGCTTGATGGCGGCCGAGGCCACGCCGCCGCCCGCACCCTGGACGAGGACCCGGTCACCCGCCTGGATCTTCGCCTGCGTGAAGAGCATGCGGTACGCGGTGCCCCAGGCGACGGGCAGGCACGCGGCCTCGTCGAAGGAGAGCCACGACGGCTTGGGGATGAGGTTGCGGGTGGGGACGGACAGGTATTCGGCGAAGGCGCCGTTGTGCTGCTCCGAGAGCAGGGCGCGGTTCGGGTCGAGCGTCTCGTCGCCCATGCCGGCGTCCGGATCCGCGATGACCGGGTGGACGAGAACCTCGTTGCCGTCCTCGTCGTAGCCCGCGGCGTCGCACCCGAGGATGATGGGCAGCCGCTCCGGCGGGTGCCCGACGCCACGCAGCGTCCATACGTCGTGCATGTTGAGGGAGGACGAGGCGACACGGACGAGCGACCATCCGGGCCGGGGCTCGGGCGGGGGCACGTCGCTCAGGACGAGCCCCGCCAGCGGGTCGGTAGCGCTCTGGGAGACGGCGGTGGCAGCAAGCATGCGCCCACGCTCTCCCGCGAAACCCGTCCTCCGACAGCCCGTGTGCCGCCGTGCGGCACGCTGGCTGGATCCCCCTGACCTGCGGCTGTTTCCTGAGCCCATGACCTCGACGATCGAACCCCAGGGCGTGGCCACCACGGCCCCACGCGGGGCCCTGCGGCGCCCGGCAGACTTGGCACGGAACATCGACGTCTCTGGGCTCGTCGACACCGAGGGCGGGCTGCTGGATCGCGTCATCTTCACCGACGAGGACCTCTACCGGCAGGAACTCCGTCGTGTGTTCGCGCCGAGCTGGCTCTTCCTCGCGCACACCGACCAGTTCCACAAGCCCGGCGACTTCTTCACCACGTACATGGGTGAGGACCCGGTCATCGTCACCCTCGACCGCGACCGGCGGATCCGCGCCTACCTGAACTCGTGCAGGCACCGGGGCGCCCGCGTCTGCCGTGCCGACTTCGGCACCACGCGCAACTTCACCTGCACCTACCACGGCTGGTCCTACAACCTGGACGGCTCGCTGGTGAGCGTGCCCAACAAGGACGGCTACCCGGACTCCTTCGAGGCGGGGCAGTGGGGCCTGGTCGAGGTGCCGCACGTGGAGACCTACCACGGGCTGATCTTCGGCACCTGGAACCCGGAGCCGGTGCCGCTGCGCGAGTCGCTCGGCGACATGGCCTGGTACATGGACGCCATGCTGGACCACGACGAGGAAGGCACCGTCGTCGTCGGCGGCGTCCACAAGTGGGTCCTGGAGGGCAACTGGAAGCTGGCGGCCGAGCAGTTCGCCACCGACTGGTACCACGTGAACATGAGCCACGCCTCGGCGCTCATGGTCCTCTCGCCGTCCGGCAAGAAGCCGAAGGACGAGGTCGTGCACCGCACCGGCCGCCAGTACTCCGACACGAACGGCAACGGCGCGGGCTTCCCCGTCCACCCGAAGAACCGCTTCGACGCCCAGACCGTGCACAAGTGGATGGACTACGACGCCCTCCGTGCACGGCTCGGCGAGGCCCGCGTCGAGGGACCCCTCACGAACGGGCACGCCACGGTCTTCCCCAACTTCTCCTATCTGCCGGTCAACGGCTCCATCCGCATCTGGCACCCCAAGGGCCCGGACAAGATGGAGGTGTGGGCCTGGACCATCGTCGACAAGTCGATGCCCGAGGAGGTCCGCGAGGCGCAGCGCCTGTACAACCTGCGGACCTTCGGACCCAGCGGCATCTTCGAGCAGGACGACGGCGAGAACTGGAGCGAGGTCCAGGCGATCTCGAACGGCTTCATCACCAACGGCGTCGCCCTCAACTACCAGATGGGCATGGGCACCGAACGTGAGGACGGCCGCCACCCCGGCAAGACCAGCGAGCTGTACAGCGACGCAGCAGGCAGGGCCTTCTACGGGCGCTGGCGCGAACTGATGAACACCCCCGCCTGGCACGAGGCCCGGCAAGAGAACCGGCACGAGGCCTGCCCCGAGGCTGGGCAAGAGGAGAACAAATGAGTGACGGCATCCGCGTCGCGGCCCTGGACGACATCCCCCAGGGCGAGGGCATCGCCATCGACAAGGCGATCACCGGCACCGAGGACGACATCGCCCTGCTGCGCGACACCGACGACACCGTGTGGGCGCTGGACGACACCTGCACACACGAGGACGCCTCGCTCGCCGAGGGCTGGGTGGAGGACGGGTTCGTCGAGTGCCCGCTGCACTCCAGCAAGTTCTGCCTGAAGAGCGGCGAGGTCCAGGGCCTGCCCGCCACGAAGAACGCCTGCCCGCACCGCGTCGAGGTCCGCGACGGCGACGTCTACCTCTTCCCGGGAGTGACCCCGTGACCGAACGCGTGGTGATCGTGGGCGGCGGCATCGCCGGTGTCAGCACGGCCGGCGCCCTGCGGGCCGGCGGTTTCGACGGCGACCTCACCCTCGTCGACGCCGGCGAGTTCCCCTACGACCGGCCGCCGCTGTCGAAGGACTTCCTGGCCGGTACCAAGGACATCAAGCAGATCGCCCTGCAGTCCCCGCAGTGGTACGACGACCAGCGCATCCGCCTCGTCAACCAGGCCACCGTCAGCACGCTCCGCACACAGGACGGCAAGGTCGAGCTCGCGGACGGCACCCTGCTGCCCGCCGACCGCGTGGTCCTCGCCACCGGAGGAGGCGCGGCACGTCCGCCCATCCCCGGCATCGACAGCGACCGCGTCCACGTGTTGCGCACCGCCGCCGACGCCGACCGGCTGCGCACGGCACTCGTCCCGGGCGCCCGCGTCCTGGTCGTCGGCGCCGGCCTGATCGGGGCCGAGGTCGCCTCCACGGCCCTTCACCTCGGCTGCGAGGTCACCCTGGTCGACCCGGTGGCCACGCCCCTCGCGGTGGCGCTCGGCCCCGAGCTGGCCACCTGGCTGCACGAGCTGCACAGCCGCAACGGGGTCACGACCGCCCAGGCCGCCGTGGAGTCGTTCACCGATCGCGGCGACGCCATCGAGGTCCGCCTGGCCGGAGCGACCGGGCCGCAGGCCTTCGACGTCGTCGTCCTCGGGGTCGGCATGGTGCCGAACACCGAGCTCGCCGCGCTGGCCGGCCTCGAGGTGGACCGCGGCATCGTCGTCGACACCGGCCAGGTCACGTCCAACCCGGCCGTACTCGCGGTGGGCGACCCCGCCCGGACCCGCGACGGCGGAGTCCTCCTGCCGCGTACCGAGCACTGGGAGGCCGCCCAGCACGACGGGGCCCGCGCGGCCGCGACGATCCTCGGCACCTCCGCACCGGCGTCGGCGGCATCCTGGTTCTGGACGGACCGGCACGGACGCCACGTCGAGGCCGTCGGGCACATGGACGCCGCCGAGCAGACCGTGGTGCGCGGCTCCTTCGACGACCCGGCCTTCTCCGTATTCGGTCTGCGCGACGGGCTGGTCGTCGCAGCCGCCGCGGTCGACGACTCCGCCGCCGTACGCGCGGCCCGCCGGATGATCGACCGGGGCATCGCGGCCGACGCCGGGAGGCTTGCCGACCCCTCCGTGAACCTGCGCAGCCTGTTGCGCGGGTGACGTGCCGCTCTACGGCACACCGAGTACGAATGACCGCGGAGAAGGGATCGAATGACACCGTGAGCACTGCCACCGAGCCGAGCCGCGCAGGGACGCGCGCCGACCGCGACACGCACTTCGAAGTCGAGCAGTTCTACTACGAGGAGGCCGCCCTCCTCGACGACGGCCGCTACGCCGACTGGCTCGACCTGCTGGCCGACGACCTGGACTACTGGATGCCGACCCGCACCAACCGGCTCCGCCGCCAGCAGGCACTGTCCGTCGCGGCACGCGGCGAGGCCGCGTTCTACGACGAGACCAAGGAGAGCCTGGCCTGGCGCATCCGCCGCTTCGACTCGGGCATGGCCTGGGCCGAGGACCCGCCGTCCAGGACCCGCCACCTGGTGACGAACGTGATGGTCCGGCACATGGACCCGGCCGAGCACCCGGAGTTCACCGAGGCCGACCTCCAGGTGCGCTCCGCGTTCCTGGTCTACCGCAACCGCCTCGAGCGCGAGGAGAACGTGTTCGCGGGCAGCCGTACGGACGTCCTGCGCCGCGTCGGCGACGGCCTTCGTGTCGCCCGGCGGACCATCCTCCTCGACCAGAACATCCTGCAGGCGAAGAACATCTCGACGTTCTTCTGATCTCGTCCCGCCTTCGTCTGACCTCGCCTCGCTTCCAGCTTTCTTTCCGATGGGAACTGTCGTGACCGACCTCGAACTCAAGCACCACCGCGTGCCCACCTCGCTGGGCGAGATCGCCGTGGCCGAAACCGGCGAAGGGCCCGTGCTGGTGATGCTGCACGGCGGCGGACCGGGTGCGTCCGGCGTCAGCAACTACCACCAGAACCTCCCCGCCCTCGCCCGGCACTTCCGGGTCGTCCTGCCCGACCAGCCCGGTTTCGGCGGCAGTTACCGACCCACCGAGGAAGACCTGCAGGATCGGTCCATCACCGAGATCGCGGTGGACGCCCTCTTCCAGGCGCTCGACTCCCTGGGCATCGACACCTTCCACCTCCTCGGCAACAGCCTCGGCGGAGCGGCCGCCATCGCCATGGCGCAGGCGCGCCCGGAGCGCGTCACCCGGCTGGTGCTGATGGCCCCCGGCGGCGGCTGGCTGCCGTTCGGCCCCACCCCCACCGAGGGGCAGAAGGAGATGTTCCGCTACTACAACGGCGGCGGCCCGACCGAGAAGAAGATGGCCGCGTTCATCCGCACCATGGTCTTCGACCACAAGCAGTTCGGTGAGGACGTCGTCAAGGCCCGCTACGAGGCGTCCCTCGACGAGAGCCACATCGCCTTCTACCACCGCTACAACGCGGCGTTCGCCAAGCGCGGCGGCATGGACCCGCTGTGGCGGGACCTGCACAAGATCAAGGCGCCCACGCTGCTGCTCTGGGGCCGCGACGACCGCACGATCACCCTCGACGGCGCCCAGCTGATGCTCAAGCAGATCCGTGACGTACAGCTGCACGTCTTCGGCCGGTGCGGCCACTGGGTCCAGCTGGAGCGGCAGCCCGAGTTCGAGGAGCTCGTCGGCAACTTCCTGGTGAAGCAGTCGTGAGCGGCGGCTGGCTCGAGGGGTACGCCGCGCTGATCACCGGCGGCGGATCGGGCATCGGCCGCGCGGTGGCCGAGCGCTTCCTCGCCGAGGGCGCGTCGGTCACCGTACTCGGCCGCGACGCGGACCAGCTCGAGGACGTCGTACGCTCCGCCGCCGACCCCAGCCGCGTCCACACCGTGACGGCCGACGTGCGCGACTCCGACCGGATGCACGCCGCCGTCGCCGAGACCGTGGAGCGGTTCGGCAAGCTCGACACGCTCGTCGCCAACGCCGGCGTGTGGGACTACCAGCGCCAGCTCACCCGGCTCGGCGCGAAGGAACTCGACACCGCCTTCGACGAGATCTTCTCCATCAACGTCAAGGGCTATCTGCTGGCGGCGGAGGCGGCCTGGCCCGAGCTGGTGAAGACCCGGGGCAGCATCGTCATGACGCTCTCCAACGCCTCCTTCTACGTCAACGGTGGCGGCCCCCTCTACACCGCGAGCAAGCACGCCTGCCTGGGCCTCATGCGCGAACTCGCCTACGAACTCGCGCCCAAGGTCCGCGTCAACGGCGTCGCCTGCGGCGGCATGAACACCGACCTGCGCGGCCCGGACTCCCTGGCCCTGGGCAACCGCTCGATCGGGGCGTCCTTCGCCAGGCGGAACGCCGACACCCCGCCCCCGCCCATTCCCCTGCACGACTCCAGCACGGAGCCGCAGGACTTCACCGGCCCGTACGTGCTGCTCGCGGCCCGCGAACAGAGCGGCACCATCACCGGACACGCGATCAACGCCGACGGCGGTATCGGCGTACGCGGATTCGCGCACGCGGCCGGCGGCGACCACCTCTGAGTCCTCCTGCCCCGCGACTCCTGACGACTGATACGACTGACGACGCTCGACGAGGAGCCGACAGTGACGAGACCCCACCCGCGCAACTCCGGCCTCCGGGTCGACCTCAACCCGGCCGCCGCGGTCGCACGCAACGCAGGCCACCAAAGCGACAGCGTGGTCATCCGCTATGCGGGAGGTGACCTCACCTACGCCCAGCTCGACGACAAGGCCGCCCGCCTGTCGAACGTCCTTGCGGCGGGCGGTGTCGCCGACGGCGACCGGGTCGCCTACCTGGGCCTCAACAGCTCGGCGTTCGTGGTGACGATGCTCGCCGCGTTCCGGCTCGGTGCCCTGTTCGTCCCGGTCAACTTCCGTCTCGCCGAACCCGAACTGCGGCGCGTCCTCGCGGGAAGCGGTGCGAAGGTGATCGTCTGCGAGGAGGGACACCGCCCAATGGTCGAAGCGGTGCGCGCGGACACGGCGCTGGAGCGATTCCTCCTGGTGGACGACGACCCGGAGGTGCCGGCCACCGACGCGGACGGCTGGGAGCACTGGTCGCCGCTGATCACGGCGGCCACGCCGAGCACCACCCTCGTGGCGAAGTACGCCGACGACCCGGCCATCCTGATGTTCACCTCGGGCACCACCGGCACCCCGAAGGGGGTCGTGCTCAGCCACGGCAACACCTGGTGGAACTCCGTCAATGTCGAGATGCGGTTGGACACGCGCCGCGGCGACGTCACGTACGCCGCCGCCCCGCTGTTCCACATCGGAGCCCTCAACAGCTTCATGCTGCGCACCCTCGTGCGCGGCGGCACCGTCGTCGTGCGCCGCTCGTTCGACCCGCAGGTGTGCCTCGACGACCTGGTGACCCACCGCGTCAACTCGATGTTCGGCGTACCGCAGATGTTCGCCGCTCTCGCCCGCGTTCCCGGAGTCTTCGACCAGGACCTGAGCCAGCTGCGGTCGATCGTCGTCGCGGGCGCACCTGTGCCGCCGTCCCTCGTCCAGCTCTACGCCACGCACGGCGTACTTCTGCAACAGGCGTGGGGCCTGAGCGAGACCGCGCCCTTCGCCACGCACCTGCCGGCCGAACACACCCTGGACAAGGCCGGATCTGCCGGAATCGCCATGCCCTACACGGAGGTACGCGTCGTCGACGCCGGCACCAACGAGCCGGTGAAGCCGCACGTACCGGGCGAGGTCGTCGTCCGCGGACCCAACGTCACCGCGGGCTACTGGGACAACCCGGAGGCCACGGCGGCCGCCTTCGACGACGAGGGCTGGTTCCACTCCGGGGACATCGGCTACCTCGACGAGGACGGCTACCTCTACATCGTCGACCGCCTCAAAGACATGATCATCAGCGGCGGCGAGAACGTCTACCCGGCCGAAGTCGAGCGCGTCCTGGCCTCCATGCCGGGCGTCGTGGACGTCGCCGTGGTGGGTGTCCCCGACGAGCAGTGGGGCGAGGCCGTCGCCGCCGTGGTGACCGTCGCCGACGACGTGGTGATCACGCTCGACGACCTACGCGAGTACGCCGCCGGCCACCTGGCCCGCTACAAGCTGCCCCGGCGCCTGAAGCTCGTCCAGGCGATGCCGCGGAACGCCTCGGGCAAGCTGGAGAAGGTCGCCGTCCGACGCCTGGCGACCGAGGAGAACTGACGTGATCACGGCACCTGCTCTCCCCGTACGGCTCGCCCTGGGCCCCGGATGGGAGACGATCCAGCAGTCCGCCAGGCGCTCCACGGCCGACATCCGCGTGCGGCGGAACGGCCTGACCGTGGACGTGCGTCTGGAACGCTGCGCCGCGGGACGCCTGCGCGACACCTACCCCGTCGGCGCCCATGACGTCGAGGTGTGGATCGGCGACGGGTGCCCGGACGACGTACTGCCCGACCTGCTGCGGGCGCTCGTGGACGCCGTGCAGCGAGCCGACCCGGACTGCCGACGCGTCATCCATGCCGTGCGCGTCGGCGAGCCGGGCAGGATCGCTGCTGCGGAGTCTGCTGGTTTCCGTTACGTCATCGACGTCGACCTGGCGCATGACGAACTCAGCCTGTTGGTTGCCGAACCGGACTGGGTGACCGGCACCGACATCGACCTGGACCGCGTTCCGGGCGCCTGAGCCTGCTGCTCAGACCTGATCGAGGCTGCGGCCCGTGCTGCGCGGGCCCAGCAACGCCACGTCCAGGCACAACAGGACGACCAGGACCGCCGAGCCGGTGAACACGGCGGCCGCGCCGAGGTCTTCAAGGACGCATCCGGGTGTCGCGATGCGGAGCGTCGTCGTATCCGGTTCAGGGGCGCGGAGCGCCTGTACCGCTGTCAGGCACTGCTGGGGTGATGCGAACGCGCGTACCTGTGGTCGCCGGTTGGGGTGGTGGCCGTGGGATCGGGGTACGTGTGTGCGGCGGTCGTGCGTATGGTCGTGTCGGAGGGGTTCGGGATGCCGTGGCGTCCTGGCCGGGGACCGTGAGGGGGCGAGATGGTGCAGGTGAGGGCGGTTGCGGAGGTCGGGCATGCCCGCTTCACCTACCGGCTTCGCGTGTCGCCCACCGCCCGCACCGCCCTGGGGGCGGAGTGGGACCGGTGCCGGTGGGTGTGGAACGAGTGTGTCGCCAAGTCCAGGGCCGTACACCTGCACAACAAGGCCACCGGCCGGAAGGCCACGTGTGGCCCGGCTCAGCTCGGCAAGATGCCGACCGAGGCCCGCACCCGTACGCCGTGGTTACGTGAGGGTTCGTCAGTTCCCCAGCAGCAGACCATCCGCGACTTCGGCCGCTCCCGCGCCAAGGCGCACAAGGACATCACAGAGCGCCTGCCCATGGCACGCCGGGCCGGGATGCCGAAGTGG
>NZ_JBSFWK010000054.1:0-60204 GCF_053594815.1 Streptomyces sp. NPDC002577
GTGCGAGCCCGACCTGCTGATCGCCGACGAGCCGACCACCGCGCTGGACGTGACGATCCAACGCCAGATCCTGGACCTGCTGCGCCGGGTGCAGCGGGACCGGGGGATGTCGTTGATGCTGATCAGCCATGACCTGGCCGTCGTGGCGGGGCGCACCGACCGGGTCGCGGTGCTCTACGCCGGCCGGCTGGCCGAGGCCGGATCGTCCCGCCAGGTCTTCGAAGCACCCCGACACCGCTACACCCAGGCGCTGTTGGAGGCGACGCCGACGATCGACCACAAGCGGCACACCCCGCTGCGGCTGATCCCGGGCACGCTGCCGGACCCCACGGATCCGCCGCAGGGGTGCCGGTTCGCGGCGCGCTGCGCGTACGCCGACACCGACTGCCGCGACCCCGGCCCACGGATGACACCGGCCGGCC
The DNA here is from genome assembly GCF_053594815.1 of Streptomyces sp. NPDC002577. Lineage (NCBI taxonomy): Bacteria > Bacillati > Actinomycetota > Actinomycetes > Kitasatosporales > Streptomycetaceae > Streptomyces > Streptomyces sp. NPDC002577. Next base: position 423 of record NZ_JBSFWK010000054.1, read on the forward strand.
CGGATCACCTGGTCGCCTGCACCCACCCCGTGACGACAAGCCCCGAGGTGTCTGCCGGGGCGTGAACCACCAGCCTCCCCGTGGTTTCCAGCCACTTCACGAGTTGCTGATTGAGAGGTCGACGATGATCCCCAAGAGGCGTTTCCTGACGGGTGTGGTGGCGGCTGCCGCCGCGCTCGTCCTGGGGGCGTGCGGTGGTGGTACGAGCGCCGGCACGTCGTCAGATTCCTCCTCGGCCGGCGAGCCGGTGGCCGGCGGTACGGCGCGCGTCCTCCAGGGCGCCGAGCCGCAGAGCCTGGACCCCGCAGCCATGGGGAGCTCCTGGTCGACGGGCGCTGTCCTGGGTGATGCCCTCTACGGCACGTTGATGGTCAACGACATGGAGACAGGTGCGGTCGGATTCAGGATGGCCAAGGGCTTCTCCACCACCGACGACGGTGCCACGTTCGAACTGAAGCTGCGTCCGGGGCTGAAGTTCTCCGACGGCAGCGCGCTGGACGCGCAGGCCGTGAAGTACAACTGGGACCGGCTGAAGGACCCGGCACTCGGGTCGAACTCCATCGACGCAGCGTCGATGGTCGCTTCGAGCAAGGTGGTGGACGCAGCCACACTCAAGGTCACACTGGTCGAGCCGGTCCCGAAGTACGCCCAGGCTGTGATCTCCAGCGCGATGAACTGGATCGCGTCGCCCAAGGCGCTGAAGGCGGGCCGCAAGGCGTTCGACGCGAAGCCGGTCGGCGCGGGTCCGTTCACCCTGGCGAAGTGGACCCGCCAGGACAGCATCGACCTGGTGCGGAACCCCGGCTACTGGGATGCTCCCAAGCCCTACCTCGACCGTCTCGTCGTCCGGGCCGCTCCCGAGGCCGGCCAGCGGTTCAACACCATGACCAGCGGCGGCGCCGACCTGGCGCTGGAGCCGGACTGGGGGACCCTCGCCAAGGCGCGTGATGCAGGCCTGGCCACCTACGTTCCGGCGCTGAGTGGCGGCGCGTACCTCGCCATGAACACGCGCAGGGCACCGTTCAACGACGTGCGGGCGCGCAAAGCCGTCGCCGCGGCGCTGGACCCCGACGCCTACAACCTGGCTGTGTTCAACGGGAAGTCGGAGCCCGTGCGGACGCTCTTCGCCAAGTCGTCGCCGTTCCACTCCGACATCCAGCTGACGAAGACGGACAAGGCCACCGCCCAGAAGCTCTTCGACGAGCTGGCCGCCGAAGGCAAGCGGGTCTCCTTCACCTTCACGGCGCTGCCGACGTCGACGATCAAGGCCGCCGGGGAGGCCGTCCAGGCCCAGCTCAGCTCCTTCAAGAACGTCGACGTCAAGGTCCGGGTGGTGGACACCGCGGCGTACATCGGGCTGCTCAGGAGCCATGACTTCGACATGCTGGTCGGGAGCACCAGCTTCGCGGACCCCGAGACGTCGTTGTTCGCCACCTTCTACGGCGACTCCGGAGGCAATTACTCCGGTATCGACGACGCGAAGCTGAACGCGGCGCTGGAGGCCGGCCGGACGGGACGGACGACCGCCGAGCGCAAGGTGGCGTATCGGACGGTGCAACAGCGGTTGGTCGAGCTCGCGCCCGTCATCTTCACCACCAAGTCCCCGGAGAACGCCTTCGCCGCGAAGAAACTCCACGGCGTCGTGCTGTACGGCAGGGGCTCGGTCCTGGCCGAGGAACTGTGGATCCAGAAGTGACAGTCACCGGAGGTGGTTCCCTTGGCCGGTAGCGGCACCGCGCACCTGCGCGGTGACAAGGCGCTGCTCAGCGTGCAGGACCTGGTCGTCGAGTACCCCGGCGACGTGGGGACCGTCCAGGCGGTCTCCCAGGTCAGCTTCGACGTCCTGCCGGGGGAGACCCTCGGGATCGTCGGCGAGTCCGGGTGCGGCAAGTCCACGACCGGACGGGCGGTGCTTCGTCTGGAGCGCGTGACTGCCGGGCGGATCTCCTTCGCCGGCGAGTGGATCGAGCAGGCGGGCGAGCGCCGTATGCGCACGCTCAGGCGTGAGATGCAGATGATCTTCCAGGATCCCGTGGCGTCGCTGAACCCGCGCCGCCCGGTGAAGGACATCGTCGTCGAGGGCCTGGCCGTCGCCGGGGCCCCGGCGGACGAGCGGTCCGCCGCCTCGGCCGCCGTGCTGGGCCAAGTGGGGCTGTCCGGCGAGCGGTTCGCCGAGATGCTGCCCCGGCAGCTCTCCGGCGGCCAGGCCCAGCGCGTCGCGATCGGCCGCGCGCTTGCCGTCAGCCCCCGGCTGCTGATCTGCGACGAACCGGTGTCCGCCCTGGACGTGTCGGTCCAGGCGCAGATCCTCAACCTGATCGAGGATCTCAAGGCGCAGTACGACCTGACCGTCGTGTTCATCTCCCACGACCTCGGGGTCGTGCGCACCGTCAGCGACAACGTCATGGTCATGTACCTGGGCAAGGTCTGCGAGTTCGGCGACTCGGTCCACGTGTACGACGCTCCCGCCCACCCCTACACCCGGGCCCTGCTCGACTCGGTACCGCTGACCGACCCCGACAAGGGTTTCGCCGGCCCCGCCCTCGAAGGCGACGTGCCCTCACCCCTGTCGCCCCCCGAAGGCTGCCGGTTCCGAACCCGCTGCCCTCTCGCCCAGGACCGCTGCGCCACAGAAGAACCACAGATCCGCGAGGTCCGCCCAGGCCAGTTTGCGGCTTGCCATTTCCCGCTCGGCTGAACGGAGTTCAGGTATGCCGTTTTGGGAGAATCCCGTTTCCTGTCAGGTTCAGGATCCGGCGGTCGCTCATATAGTGGAGTAAGTACTCGCTCTAAAGGGGGTGGCGGATGGCCGAACGGATGCTCCTGAGGAACGTACGCGTGCTCGCTTGCTCCGGTGACCCGACCGAGAAGCCGGTCGACGGCGACGTCCTGATCGAGGGAGCTCGCATCGCCAGGGTCGCACGCGGAGGGCTTGACGTCGACGGGGCGGCGGCCCGGATCGTCGACCTGCACGGGGCCACCCTGCTCCCCGGACTCGGCGACGCGCACACGCACATCAGCTGGCCGCTGGACTTCGTCTTCGACCATGCCGGTGTGGCGGCGGCGCCGGCCGGGAAGCACATGCTCGACGTCGCCGCCGTGACGAAGACGTTCCTGGAGAGCGGATACACGCTCATCATCGGCGCGGGGGTGACGCAGCCGCTCGACGACGTGCTCGCGAAGGACGCGATCGACCGGGGATTGCTGCCCGGCCCGCGTATCGTCCCCGGCGGCGCGCAGATCGCGGAGACGGGCGGGCTCGGCGCCGACGGCGGCATGATGGACGTCGCCGCGGACGCCAAGGAACTCCGGGAGATCGTCGCCCGCCAGTGCGACATGGGCGTACGGGCGCTCAAGCTGTTCATATCCGGCGACGGTGTCGTGCCCGAATTCCCCTCCGACGACGTGTACATGAACGACGAGATGCTGCTCGCCGCCGTCGAGGAGGCCGACCGGCACGGCGCGTTCATCACGGTCCACGCCCGAGGCTCCGCGAGTGTCGCCATGGCCGCGCGCACCGGTGTCCGGATCATCCACCACGCGTGCTTCCTCGACGACGAGGCGCTCAGCGCGCTCGGGGCCCGGCGCGACGACGTCTGGGTGTGTCCCGGCCTCCACTATCTGTACGCGATGGTGAACGGCCACGCCGAGCCGTGGGGCATGACGCCCGAGAAGATCGACGCAGCGGGCTACTCCGACGAGTTCCGGTCCCAGGTCGAGGGCTTGGGCAAGCTGAAGGCGGCCGGCATCCGGATCCTCGCGGGCGGCGACTTCGGCCACCAGTGGACGCGGCACGGCACCTACGCCGCGGAGCTGCAGAGGTACGTCGAACTCGCGGGCATGACTGCGGTGGAGGCGATCCACACGGCCACCCGCAACATGGGGTCGGTCACAGGGCTCGATGTCGGACAGGTCCGTGAGGGCTTCCTGGCGGATCTCCTCGTCGTCGACGGCGACCCCACAGCGGACGTGACGGTCCTGCAGCGGCCCGACCTCCGGCGGGCCGTCATCAAGGACGGAAGGTTCGCGTACGTCAACCCCGAGGTCTATCCATGACGGACAGTCAGCGGACCCGGGTGGAGCAGGCCCGGGTGGAGCACGCCGGGACGGAGACGATCCTCTCCGGGGTCGACACGCTTGCCCGCCTGCTCGTCCTGCGGCAGCAACTGGACGAGCGGAACGGCCTGACGACCGCCACGATGGTCTCCGGCTACCCCGGGTCCCCGCTGGGCGGGTTCGACCTGACGATGGAGCACATGAGCGAGGTCCTCGCCGCGCACCGCATCGTCCATCGCCCCGGGCTCAACGAGGAGCTCGCCGCCGCGACCGTCTGGGGCAGCCAGATGGGTGCGGTCATCGGGTACGACGGCGTCGACGGTGTCGTGGGCGCCTGGTACGGGAAGGGGCCGGGCCTCGACCGCTGCGGGGACGCGCTGAAGCATGCCAACGCGATGGGGGCCGGCCCGGCTGGCGGCGTCGTCATGTTCTGCGGTGACGACCCCGCGTCGAAGTCGTCCACACTGGCGTGCGACAGCCAGTACACCTTCGAGGACGCGTGCGTCCCCGTACTGTTCCCCGGCGATCAGCAGGACGTGCTCGACCTCGGCGTACATGCCTTCCGGCTCTCCCGGTACTGCGGATCATGGGTCGGGCTGAAGATCGTCACCGCTGTCGCCGACGGCGTGGGCACCGTCGACCTCGAACTCGCCCGGCACTCCCCGAAGGACCCGGAGCGCGTCGTCATCGACGGCCGGCCATGGCGCCACCAGCCGCTCGCGACGATCGGCCCCCACGCCGTGCCCGACCAGGAGGCGCTGGTCGTGGAGCGCCGGCTTCGAGCCGCCAAGGCATACGCGCGGCACAACAGTCTCGATCGCGTCGTGGGCGCCGGGCCCGGGGCTCGGCTCGGTGCCGTCTGCGCGGGCAAGACGTACTTCGACGTCGTCCAGGCCTTCTCCGACCTCGGGGTCGGCGTCGACGACCTCGCCGGGGCCGGTGTCAGGATCCTGAAGCTCGGCATGACGTATCCGCTGGTCGAGGACACGGTTGTGGAGTTCGCCGGCTCCGTCGACGAGCTCGTCGTCATCGAGGAGAAGCGGCCGTTCGTCGAGACGCAGCTGCGCAGCATCCTCCATGAGGCGGGAAGCCGTGTCCCCGTGCTCGGCAAGCGTGACCGGTCCGGGCAGGTCCTCGCGTCGTCGGTCGCCGAGCTGGACCCGGCCGCGGTGGCCGCGATCCTCACCCGGGTACTGCCGGAGCTCGCCCCCCGCCGGGGCGGGACACCGCAGAAAAACCTGCTGCCGCTGCTCCCGTCCCCGCCCCGGTCACCGGGGTTCTGCAGCGGCTGCCCGCACAACCGGTCCACGGTCGTGCCGGAGGGAGCGCTGGTCGGGGGCGGTGTCGGCTGCCACGGGATCATGTACTTCGAGGCGCGCAACGCGGGCATGAAGAGCCTTCCGCCCACGCCGATGGGTGCCGAAGGGGTCCCGTGGATCGGCCTGTCGCCCTTCGTCGCCGAACCGCACGTCATCCAGAACCTGGGCGACGGCACCCTCAGCCATTCCGGGACACTCGCCATCCGGGCGAGCGTCGCCGCCGGGGTCAATGTCACCTTCAAGATCCTCTACAACGCGGCCGTCGCCATGACGGGCGGCCAGGACGTGACGGGGCTGATGGACGTCCCCTCGATGACGCGGGCGCTCGAAGCGGAGGGCGTCGCCAGGATCGTCGTCTGCGCCGAGGAACCCAAGCGGTACGGCCGCAGGGCGCGGTGGGCCGCAGAAGTCGAGGTGTACGGGCGCGACCGGCTGGGCGAGGTCCAGGAGGAACTCCAGCGAGTACCCGGCGTCACGGTGATCATCTACGACCAGCGGTGCGCGGCGGAGGCCCGCCGCCTGCGCAAACGCGGACTGCTGGCAGAGCCGCCCCACCGGGTCGTCATCAACGAGGCCGTGTGCGAGGGGTGCGGCGACTGCAGCGTGAAGAGCAACTGCCTATCCGTGCTGCCGCATGAGACGGAGTTCGGAGAGAAGCGGCAGATCCACGACCTGTCCTGCAACCGCGACTACACCTGTATCGAGGGCGACTGCCCGTCGTTCGTGACCATCACCCCGAAGCGCCGCGGACGGCGCCGGCCGCAGGTGCCGACCGGCGGCCGGCGGGTCCGGCCGTCGCTGCCGTCGGGCTCGCTGCCGACCCCGGCGACGCCGCCGGTCGACGGGCAGTACGGCATCTACTTCACGGGCATCGGCGGCACCGGCGTCGTCACCGCGAACCGCATCCTCGCGTCCGCCGCCGAGGCCGCGGGACTCGTGATCGGCGGCATGGACCAGACGGGCCTGTCCCAGAAGGCGGGCGCAGTCGTGTCGCACCTCCATCTGGCCAGGGCCAGGGGCGCTCTCGGCTCGGCGACCGTGAGCACCGGCGGCGCCGACCTGTACCTGTCCGGCGACATCCTGCAGGCCGCCGGTGCGAGCCATCTCGCGAAGGTCCGGCCCGGCCGCACCGTCGCCGTCGTCGACCGTCACTTCACCCCCACCGCGGCCATGCTGCAGAGCGGCCTCGCGCCGCCCGACGTCTCGAGCCTCGAACAGGCGATCACGGAACATGTCGGCAAGGGCCGGGCCGTCTTCCTCGACTCCACGCGTATCGCCGAGGGCGTCTTCGCCGACCACCTCCTCGCGAACGTGGTGCTGCTCGGCGCGGCGTTCCAGCTGGGCGGCCTGCCGATGCCGCTCGCCGACATCGAGAAGGCGATGCAGCGCCAGGGCAAGGCCGCCGCCGACAACCGCGAAGCGTTCGAGTGGGGCCGCTGGGCGGTGCACGAACCCGCGGCGGTCGAGGCGGCCCTGGATGCCGCGGAGCGAGGCGACGACACGGGCGCAGGCAGCATCTTCGCCCCGTCGTCCGGCGCGCTGGAGACGGCGGCCCGGCTGGTCGCGCGCCGGAACCTGCCGGCCGCCCTCCACGACCTGCTCACCCGGCGCGCCGCGCAGGCGGTCGACTACCAGAGCACGCGGCGGGGCGAGCGGTTCCTCGACCTGGTGGAGCGGGTGGCGGCACGTGACGACCCCGGTCACGACTGGGAGTTGACCCGGGCGGTCGCCGAGTCGTGGTTCAAGATCCTCACCTACAAGGACGAGTACGAGGTGGCCCGCCTCCATCTCAAGGCCGACCACCATCAGATCGCACGCGACCTCGGCATCGAGGGACCGTACGCGGTGACGTACCACCTCCACCCGCCCGTCCTCCGACGTCTGGGACTGAAGAAGAAGCTGCCGATGGCCAGGCCGTACCGGCTCGCCTTCCATGTGCTGCGCGGCATGAAGCGGCTGCGGGGAACGCCGTTCGACGTCTTCGGACGGGATCCCGACCGGCGCACGGAGCGGGCCGTCATCGAGGAGTACGAGCAGCTGATCGACGAGGCCGTCCAGCCGTCGTCCGCCGTGCCGTACGACGCACTGGTGCGCATCGCCGAGTCCGCCATGTCGATCAAGGGGTACGGCCCGATCAAGGAGGCGGCGGTGGCCGCGTGGCGGGAACACGTCGGCGAGCTCCGGCAGCAGGGATCGGCCGCAGGAGCGCGGGCGTGATCAAACGGATCCGGTTCGCGACGAGGAAGCAGGACGTGCCCGTCGCGGCATTCTCGGGGGCCTGGCCGCACGTGGTCGCCGGCATCTCACACGCGCCACCTGACGTCAGGCCGTTGCGCGTCGCGGTGTGCACGACCCTGCCCGACCTCACCGGTGCCGATCCGAAGCACGACGGGACCGGCATCGAGTGGTTCGCCGGCACCGGCCACCTGCGGCGGTTCCAGGGATGGCTGGACACCCCTGCCGGGCGACTGCTGATGCAGCGGCTCGAAGAGATCGTCGACACGGATGCCAGCCCGGTCCTCGTCGCCGAGGAGTCCGTCCTGCGCGGCGCCGACTGGCTCGAGCAGCGATGGGGAGACGGCGGCGGGAAGTTCAAGCACATGGCCATCGCGTTGCGTGCCGCAGGACTGACCCCCGCCGAGTTCTCCGAGCGGTGGAGAAGCCACGCAGGACGCCTCCGCCGGCCGGGAGCGGCGGAGGCGACCGTCATCCCGGACGATGCCCGGGGCCGTGCCTACGTCCAGAACCACCCGTGTCCGAGGACGGCCGGCGAGTGGGCCTACGACGCCCTGAACGAGGTCTACTTCGACGACGTGACGGGCCTGCGGACGCGGATCGAATGGTTCCGCGAGAACCTCCGTGACCAGACCGCGGACGACCTGGTGCGCCGATCGTGGTTCATCGCCGCACGGGAAGAGGTCGTGTCGGAGTGGACGCCGAGGCCGACGTCACAGCCCTGAGGAGACAAGCCTGCGCTGCACGTGGACCTCGGCTCCGGCGAGGATCATGGGCAGGGCCGAGGAGCTCTGCAGAGCGTGCCCGAGGCCGTCTTCGCGTATGCGGTGGGCCTGCACGCCGTAGGGCCCGAGCTTCAGGGCGAGAGGGCCTGTGGGCTGCTTCCGGCTACGAGGCGGCTCCGGGAAGCACCACTCCCATGATCCCTCGGATGTCGTGAAGCGCAGTTCGATGTAGTCCGACCTCGCGGGGCAGCGACGAACCGACGTGAGTGAGGCGGGAAGGAACGACTCCGCCAGATCCGAACTCGTAGAGCAGGACGCCTGCGTCATGATCCAGCCCCCAAGGGCAACGCGCATAACAAAGTGTGTATTTACTTATTACGTTAGCGCAGTCGAGCGCCATGGGCCAGGGTCGCTCTCGGATTGCGCGCATGCGGGTTGCCGAACTCCCCTGAAGTAAGCGAGCATTTGCTCATGTTGGCTCGTGTTCCCGGCCGTGCTCGTACGTAGCTGAGGGGGACTTATGGCACCGCTCGAAGGGTTGCGCGTCGTCGAGGTCTCGCTGGGTGTCAGCGCCGTGGGCGCGGGGCTGGCGGACGGCCTTCCGGGGACGCTGCTGCGGGACTTGGGCGCGGAGGTCACCCGTGTGCAGGCGGCGCGCCGCTCCACGCTCGACGCCGGTGTGGAGTTCGCGCGGGTGTGGGCGCGGGGCAAGGAGATCGTCGAGGTGGACGACGAGTACCCCGCCAGGACCACGGGGACGATCTCTGCGCTCGCCCGGGACGCAGACGTGCTGTTCCTCGTCGGTGGCGAGCAACTGGTCGAGCGGCGGGGGCTGGGCTATCGCGATCTGGCCCGGTCGAACCCGCGGCTGGTCGTCGTACGCATCCGGCCCAGCCGCAACTCGTCCGGGGCGATCCCCGACCTGGAGTTGCTGGTCCACGCCCGGTCCGGCCTGCTGACCCAGATCCGCGGCCACCGGCCCGGTCCTGTCTTCGGCGACCTCGCCGTGGCGGGCGCGGGTGCCGGCCTCTCGGCGACGGTCGGCGCGCTGGCCTGCCTTTACGAGCGGGAGACGACCGGCCTCGGCGGTTGGGCGGAAACCTCCCTGTACGACGGCATCCAGGCCACCCTCCCGATGATCATCGGGAGGGTCCAGTACCACTCGCCCTCGACCACCCTGCTCTGGAAGGACCAGGGCCCGGTGGAGGCGCTGTCCTACCGCTGTGCCGACGGCGAGTACATGCAGCTCTGGTTCGGCGCCAAGGGCGCCTACGAGGCCTTCCTCGAGCACATGGGCGACCCGCCCAGCGAGAAGGGCTACAACGCCGACCTGATGAGCGGGGCCATGGTCGAGCGCGGCGAGCGGTGGGCGGAGAAGTTCGCGACGCGGGAGCGCGACCGGTGGGTCGAGGAACTGGCGGGGCGGAAGTTCCGCTGCGAGCCCGTGTGGCGGCCCGGTGAGGCCCTGCGGGACCCACACGTGCGGGAAACCGGTCTGAGTGTCGACCACCAGGACCCGGAACGCGGAGCGATGACGGTGCTGGGTCCGGTCGTGCGCGTCACGCCGGCCGGCGACAGCACGCCGCAGCAGGGCCCCCAGGGTGCCCGGCTCCTGTCCGGCGTCCGCGTCCTGGACCTGTCCGCCTATCTGGCCGGGCCGGTCGCGCCACTCGTCCTCGCCGAGCTCGGCGCCGACGTGGTCAAGGTCGAACCGCCCACCGGTGACGTGCACCGCAGCATGGAACCGATGTTCGCGGCGGGGCAGCGGGGGAAGCGTGCCGTGGCCCTCGACCTGAAGGCGCCGGGCGCCCCGGCCGTGCTGGAGCGGCTCTTCCGCTGGAGCGACGTGGTGCACCACAACTCCCGCGTCGGGCTGGCAGAGCGGCTCGGATACGACGAGGCGACGGTGCGGGCGGCCAACCCCGACGTGGTCTACAGCTTCGCCAGCGGCTTCGGCGACCACGGTTCCCGCGCGCTGCTTCCCGCCAACGACCAGCTGATGCAGGCGCTTTCCGGTATCGAGGCGGCCCAGGGCGGTGCCGGCCGACCACCGACATACCTGGTCTGGGGGGCGATCGACGTCACGGGCGGCTGGCTGGCGGCGTGCGGGATGCTCGCAGGGCTGTACGCCCGGCACCGCCGTGGCGGCGGGCAGTCGGTGGCGAGCAGCCTGCTCGGCGCCGCGCTGACGTTGAAGTCCGGCGCGTTCCTCGCAGGGGACCGTGCTGTGGGCGGGCCGGCCCTGGACGAACAGCAGACCGGATACGGCGCCGCCTACCGCATCTACCAGGGCGGCGACGGCGCCTGGTTCGCGCTGGCCGTGCCCGACCCCGCAGCGTGGGACCGGCTGCGCGGCCTCGTCCGCCTCGACGGCCTGCCCGTATCCCCTCCGCCGCTGCGGACGGAGCCGGGCATCCCGCAGCCCGAGGAGGCGCTGCTGGAGGAGGCTTTCCGGGCCAAGGACGCCGCGGTCTGGGTGAGCGAGTTGCGTGCCGCGGGAGTGCCCGTCGAACCGGTCGTCGAGGCCGACCGCACCGCATTCGCGGCCGGGTTCGTCGACGACCCGGTCAGCCACCGACTCGACCGCGTGGTCAGCCATCGGTGGGGGAGCCGGGGCCGGGTCGACCAACCGTGCTTTCCGCCGCGGCTCGGTCCCGCACCGCGGCCCCCCGCCCCGTCGGACATCCCTGGGCTCGGCGAACACACCGCACAGGTACTGGAGGTGCTGGGCTTCGACGCCGCTGAGCGTGCGGCCCTCGCGGCGTCCGGCACGGTGGCCGACGGCCTGCTGAAGAAGGAGACGTGATGGATACGAGCAGTCCGACCGGGCCGATCACCGACGAATGGGTCGAGAGCCATTTCGACCACCTCTCGCCGGAACTGGCCCGCGACTTCCACCCCACGCTGGCCCGCGCCCGTTCACGGTGCCCGGTCGCCCACAGCGACCAGTACGGCGGATTCTGGGTCGTCACCCGGTACGAGGACGTGCTGCGCGTCGCCCAGGACTGGGAGACGTTCAGCTCCGAACTGGGCATCACGGTGCCCAATGCCGGGCCGCAGATGAAGATCCTGCCGGTCACCATCGACCCGCCGCTCCAGCGGACCTTCAAACGGCTGATCAACGCCCATTTCACTCCGGCGAAGGTCCGCCCGTGGGAGGAGCCCACCCGCGCTCTGGTGAACCGCCTCATCGACGGCTTCATCGAGCGGGGCGAGTGCGACTTCATGAGCGACTTCGCCCGGCCGTTCCCCGGGCTCGCCTTCTTCGAACTGGCACTCCATGCCCCCGCCGATGATCTCGAGGAGATCAACCACTACGCGACGATGGCCTCGCTGCCGCATGTCCCGGAGTCGAGGGAGTGCCTGATGAAGCTCGCCGCGTGGATCGGCGAGCTCGTCGAGCGGCGCCGCGCGGAGGGGCCCCGGGGCGATGTGGTCGACGCGGTGATGAACGCCGAGATCGAAGGCCGGCCCATCACCCGTGAGGAGGCCATCGGGACCCTCCAGCTGCTGGTGCTCGGTGGCTTGGAGACCACCGCCGGCGTGCTGGGCGCGGCGATGCTGCAGTTCTGTGCGCACCCCGAGATCCCCGTACTTCTCCGGGGCCGGCCGGAGCTCATCCCGAACGCCGTCGAGGAACTGCTGCGCCTCGACGGTTCGTTCATCTGCATCGGCAGGACGGCGCGGCACGACGCCGAGATCGACGGCCACCGGATCAAGGAGGGCGAGCAGGTCATCATGTACTGGGCATCGGCCAACCGCGACGAAGCCGAGTTCGCCGATCCCGACGCCTTCGACCCCGCCCGCGCGACGAACCGCCACATCGCTTTCGGTGCCGGTCCCCACCGCTGCGTCGGCTCCAACCTCGCCCGTATGAACCTGCGCATCGCCCTCGACGAGATCGTACGGCGGCTGGACGACATCAAGCTGGGGCCGGGCGCCGACATCGACTTCCACTCCACCTTCAACCGGGCCCCGCTCTGCGTGCCGATCACGTTCACGGCCGGCAAGCGCTCCTAGCCACCGCTGGTCGGAGGAGGTCCCCGAACGCTTGAGGCCCCCCGTCGGTGGGGGCCTCAAGCATTCCGGGCGTCAGTTCCGCACGGGAGGGTCGAGGTTGTAGAGCTTCGTCGCGGTGTGCTGCAGCACCTTGCCGGCGGTTTCGTCGGGGACACCGCGGAGCGACCGCTCGATGATCTCGCGAGGGCTCGGTGACTCCGACGCCGGGCCCGGGGAGAGGCTGGTGGCGTGCGGGAAGTCGGTCTCGAACATGAGGTTGTCCTTGAGCTGGTCGATCACCGGCCGCAGGGACTTGTTCTCGAACCAGTACATGCCGTAGATCTGCCGCTGCATGTACTCGCTCGGGAGCAGCCGTTCCGGGTACTCCTTGTGGGCGCCGACGTTCAGCCACTGCCAGTCCATGCTCTCGGCGAGGAACGGCAGCCAGCCGGCGCCGTTCTCGACCGAGACGAACTTGAGGTCGGGGTAGCGGTGGCAGACGCCGCTGACGACCACCTCCGCGATGTTCTGGGCGTTGCCGAGGAGCACCAGCGCGCTCTCCTTGGTGAAGTCGAGCTTCTGCGATTGGTCGACGGCACCCTTGAGGTCATCGGGGTTGGACAGGAAGCCGACGTGGAAGTTCATGCTGAGGCCCATCTCCTCGGCCTGCCTCAGCAGCGGCTCCCAGTAGTCGTCGACCAGGCGGGGGAGGCCCACCTTGTCGTAGCGGGCGGCGAAGAGGATGCCCTTGTGGCCCAGCGCGTGGGCCCGCTTCATCTCGGCCACCGACTCGTCGATGTCCCAGAACGGGAGCATCATCATCGGGACGAGCCGCCTCGAGTCCGCCGAACAGAACTCGGCCAGCCAGTCGTTGTAGGCCCGGACGCACTGGGTCGCCAGCTCGTGCGGCACCTCCTTGAGGAACACATGGCTGTGGAACCCGAGGATGTTCGGGTACAGGAGCTGGTAGTAGATGCCCACCTGGTCCATGTAGGCGAGACGCGCCTTCGGGTCGAGGGCGGCCACGTTCGCCTCCGACAGCTTCTTCGGGTGCGAGGGCGGGAACTCGGGCCAGCCGGCCTGGGCGAAGGCACCCACGCCGTACAGCTTCCGGTCGCCGATGTACCAGATGTCCTCCTGCCGCCGCTCGTGGAACCTCACGTGGGGCACGAGGTCGCCCCACTTCGACGAGACACGCGACGTCCAGAGGTCGGCCGGCTCGATGATGTGGGAGTCGACGTCGGCGACCGCGAACCGCTCGCAGAGAGCGACCCCGGCTGCATCGTGGTCAGCCATGTGCGTGAGCTCCTTCTGTCTCGATCCTGGAGGCACTGTTAGAGAGTATATGTTCACTTACTTTAGGGTCGTCGCCGCTGCCGTGCAACCGTCGTGCCACGACACCGCGTACGCCGGAATCCCGGCGATCGGTCATTCGCCGGGGTCCGGGACGGCGCGCAGATACGGCGCCATCAGCAGCGGGGTCACGCTGAGCACCCCGGACTCCACGGGGAGGGTGACGCCGGTGATCCACCGGGCCTCGTCGCTCGCGAGGAAGGCCGCTGCCCAGCCGACGTCCCAGCCGGTGCCGGGGGTTGCGAGCAGACCCGCCTCGGACCGCATCGTGTTCATGAACTCGGCGCGCGCACCGGGTGCGGAGACCGACATCACCATGGGTGTGGTGATGTGGCCGGGAGCCACTGCGTTGACCCGGATGCCCTGCCTGCCGTGTGAGTACGCCATGTCGACCGTCATGGCGATCAGCCCGCCCTTGGCAGCCGAGTAGGCGACCGTGCCGTCGCCTCGCAGGGCCGATATCGAGGACACGTTGACGATCGACCCGGCCCCCTTCTCCGCCATCACGGGAACCGCGTACTTGGACGCGAGGAAGGCGGTCCGCAGGTTGATGTCCATGGCCCGGTCCCAGGTCTCCTCCGAGGTGTCCACCACCGTGCCGAGCGATGCCAGACCGATGTTGTTCACGAGGATGTCGACGGTCCCGAACGCATCGACGGCCGCACGGACCATCGCCTCGCAGTCGGCTGCCCTGGTGACGTCGGCGGCGAACACCTCGGCCTTGCCGCCGCCCTCCTCCTCGATCATCCGCCGCGTCTCCTCGGCGCGTTCGGGATGGAGGTCGACGAGCAGGACGCTCGCACCCTCCCGGGCGAGGACGACCGCGGTCGCCTTCCCCGTGCCGATACCCGGGCCGGGTGTCGACCCGGCCCCCGTCACGATCGCCACCTTGCCCTCGACCCGGCCGGCGCGTTCCACCATGGCTGTTCCCCTCTCGTCGAATAACCCCTGGCCCTGCTTCGGAGAACCCTTCGTCCTCACCAGCGCGTCAACAGCGCCGCACCCGCCTCGAAGCCGCCCACGTTGGTCACCGCGGCGACCTGCGCACCCTCGACCTGCCGTTCGCCGGCTTCGCCGCGCAGCTGGCGTACGGCCTCGGCGGTGTGGCCGAAGGAGGCATGGAGGCGGCCGCCGGACAGCTGGCCGCCCCAGGTGTTGAGCGGGAGTTCGCCGCCATAGGTGATGCGCTTGCCGCCTTCGACGAACGCTCCGGCCTCGCCGGTACCGCAGAAGCCCATGGCCTCCAGCCACCAGACGGCTTCGATGGTGAAACCGTCGTAGAGTTCGGCCACATCGACATCGCCGGGCCGCAGATCGGTCCGCGCCCACATCGCCTGGGCGGCACCGCGACCCACGCGACCCATGTCCTCCCACTGGTCCCACGACGGGCGACCCTCGACGACTCCGGCCATCGCCTCGATGCGTACCGGCGCCCGGAGGCCGGGTGCCGTCTCCACGGCCGACACGACGATCGCGGTGGCGCCGTCGCAGGGCACGTCGCAGTCGTACAGACAGATCGGCGACGAGATCATCCGCGAGTCGAGGTAGTCGTCGACGGTCAGCGGCGAGCGGTACACCGCGTCAGGGTTGCGGGCGGCGTGGGCCCGCTGCGTCACCGGGATCCAGGCCAACTGCTCACGGGTGACGCCGTACTCGTGCATGTAGCGGGCGGCGTAGGGGGCGACCTGGCAGACGGGTGACAGCATCCCGACGGGGATCAGCCAGGCGAGCGGGCCCTCGGCGACCGGTTTGGTCGAGCCGTACGCCGGGCGGCCCCCGGCCTTCCGGCTGGCGCTGCCCTCCTTGACGGTCCGCCAGATGACGACGTGGCGCGCCTGGCCGGTGGCCACCGCCTGGGCCGGACCGTAGAAGGGCAGCGACATACCCTCCACCAGTCCCTGGCGCCAGGTCGTCGTGATGCGCAGCGCGTCCTGGATCTCGTAGAGGTTCCCGTTCGCGTAGCCGGGCAGGTTCGCCGTGCCACCGCCCGGGAACATGGCCAGGCCGTCGATGTCATCGATCGTCAGGCCGGCGTCCTCGACGGCGGCGAGGATCGCGTCGATCGTCAGCTGGAAGCCCGACCGGTCGATCTGGCGGCCGATGGCCGAGTGACCGACGCCGGAGATCACGGCCCGCCGCTCGAAGAGTTCGGTTCCCATCATGCTGCTCCCTCGACGGCCACGAAGCTGGGTATGGCGCAGCCGCCGGGTCCGGGTTCGAAGCCGATGTCGACCGCCATCCCGATGGCGGCCTTCTCCGGCGGGCACCCCCGCAGCCGGCCCACCACCCGCACACCGGGATGACCGGGGAACTCCACGAGGACGATGGCGTACGGCACTTCGAGGTCCGGAAGCCAGCGCTGGTGGTTGACGGTCAGGCTGTAGACCTCGCCGCGACCGGTGATCTCGGCGGGGACCATCGCCCTGGCGCGGCAGGAGCGGCACATTCCTCGTGGCGGAAACGACTCGGCGCCGCAGGACGAGCAGCGTTCGACGACCAGGCGGCCCTCGTCGGCCGCTGCCCAGAACAGCTCGGTCTCCTCGGTGACGGCGGGGGGTATCCCGACTGTCGCGTCCATCTTTCCCCTCTCGCAGGTCGGGGGCGGTTTCAGTGGCGCGCTTGACCCACGGCGCGGGCGGCGAGCAGCGCGTCGACCTCGTCGCGGCCGAAGCCCCACTCGAGCAGGAGCTCCGTCGTGTGCTGCCCGGCGGCGGGCGGTGGTGTCGTGGGCGCCGCGGGCGTACGGCTGAACCGGGGTGCGCCAGCCGGCTGCACCACGCCGTCGACCTCGACGAAGGTCCCTCGCGCGGTGTTGTGGGGATGGGCCGGTGCCTCGGCGAGCGTCAGTACGGGCGCGAAGCAGGTGTTGGTGCCTTCCAGCAGCCCGCACCACTCGTCGAGCGGCTTCGTCCTGAATACGTCCGCCAGCCGGGCCTTGTCCTCCGGCCAGGCGGAAGGGTCGCTCTGCCGGTGCAGGAGCTCGTCGTCGAGTCCCAGGCGCTGAAGCAGTTCCGCATAGAACTGCGGCTCGCCGCACCCGACCGTCACGTAGCGGCCGTCGGCGGTCTCGTAGACGTTGTAGAACGGGGCTCCGAGCCCCAGGACGTTGGAGCCGGGGGAGTCCGACCACAGGCCCTCGGCGCGCATCCCGTGGACGAGCGTGGTCAGCAGGGCCACACCGTCGATCATCGCGGCGTCGACGACCTGGCCCCGGCCCGAGCGTGACCGCTCGAACAAGGCGCTCAGGACGCCGACTAGCAGGAGCATTCCGCCGCCGCCGTAGTCGCCCAGGAGGTTGAGCGGCGGCGCGGGCGGCTCTTCACCGCGGCGCAGCGGGTCGAGCGCCCCGGCGAGGGCTACGTAGTTGATGTCGTGTCCGGGGGTCTGTACGTACGGCCCGTCCTGCCCCCAGCCGGTGATGCGTGCGTACACCAGCCGGGGGTTGCGCTCGAGGCAGACGTCCGGCCCGATGCCGAGGCGTTCGGCGACTCCTGGCCGGAAGCCCTCGAGGAGCACGTCGGCTCCGTCGACGAACCGGAGTACGGTCGCGAGGCCGTCCGGGTGTTTGAGGTCGACCGCCAGCGAGCGACGGCCGCGCGCCACCAGGTCGATCTTGCGGTGCCCGCGGATCATGCGCTCCGTCCCGCTCTCCTCGTCCGCGGGGCCGATGTCCTCCAGCCGGGCGATGCGCACCACGTCGGCCCCGAGATCGGCCAGAACCATGGCGCCGAACGGGGCCGGCCCCCGGGCCTGGAGCTCGACGACTTTCAGGTGCGACAGTGGTCCTGCCATGCGCCCCCCTCGCTCTCCACATCGAGGCAAAGAAAGTGTTCGCTCACTATAGCCGCCTGCTGGAGAAAGTGAGCCCTCGCTAGCTTTGCTCGTGGCCGGGCCACCGGCGAGGCCCGGATGGCGAACCAGGCGCTCACGACCACTGTCGTCGCCCGCTCGCCCGTGCTCGATACTTGGAAGCCTGGTGTGAATGGTTTCGATGCTTCGATCGGAGACAGATGAAACGGGCGCGCAAAGAGGTTCTCGTGGAGGAGACGTCGCGCGGAGTGCGTCTCGTGACCCTCGATCTGCCGGAACTGCGCAACGCCATGACCGAGCAGATGACGGAGACCTGGCGCGAGGTCATGGCGGAGATCCACCACGACAAGACGGTTCGCGCGGTCGTGCTGACGGGAGCCGGCACGTCGTTCTGTTCCGGTGCCGACCTGTCGTTTCTGGACCAGGGCAGTGCCCACCACCTCACGCCGGACCTGCTGCGGGACAAGATGGTGCCGTTCTACGACGCCTGGCTGATGGCCCGCCGCCTGCCCGTGCCCGTCGTGGCGGCGGTGAACGGGCCTACTGTCGGTGCCGGCCTGTGCCTCGCCCTCGCGTGCGATCTCCGCTATGCGAGCCGGGACGCGGTGTTCAGCGCGCCGTTTAACTCGCTCGGCACCCATGGCGGCATGGGCGTGAACTACCTGCTTCCCGAGGCGATCGGCATGCCTCGAGCCCGGGAGATGTTGTACACCAGTCGCACCGTGGACGCGGAAGAGGCACTGCACTGGGGGTTGGTCAATGACGTCGTCGATGACCCGCTGGAGCACAGCCTGCGGGTGGCGGAGGGCATCGCCCGCAGTGCACCCATCCCCACGCGGCTGACCAAAGCGGCATTGGAGCAGGCCGCGCACGGACTGGACGCGTCGCTGCGCTGGGAGGCGCTTGCGCAGCCGGTGACGATGGCGACCGAGGATCTGCACGAGGGAATCCAGGCACGTCGCGAGCACAGGCCGGCCGAATTCGAAGGCCGTTGAGGCCGTTGACGGACCGGGCCTGACCCGCTGACCACGGGTAGATTGATGGTTGTGATAACGTCCGCCGTTCAAAGGATAGCTCGATGAGGCAGCTCCCGAAGCCCGGTTCGACCGTCTCGGACGTGATGAAGGCGCTGAGTGACCCGATTCGCTGGGACATCGTCCAGCAGATGGCCGACGTGGACGAACTGCCCTGCGCGGCACTCGAGTCGACGCTTCCGGTCTCCAAGCCGACCATCTCCTACCACACCAAGATCCTGGCGCAGGCCGGGTTGATCAGCGTGCGCAAGGCCGGCCGCAACTTCTTCTATTCATTGAACCGGGAGGTGATCCGCAGCGTGATGGACGAGTTGTGGTCGCTGGCCCCGGAGCCGCAGCCGGTAAGGGAAGGCCGCGTCGACTACGACGCCTGGTCTCGTCGGCGTCGCGCCCGTCGCACCGATGACGCGACACAGGACAAGTCCACCGCACAGAACGAACTGACGCTACTGACCTGGTGAGTTCAAACGTGTGTGTCCTTGCCACCACTCTTCCAGTGGAGTTTCATACTTAGAAAATCATCAATCAACTGGGGGTGGCACAGGACATGGGCGCACAGGACGGCGCGACCCTGTACATCAACGGCGTCTGGAGCGGGGCGGACGGTGGCGCCAGCTTCGAGGTCACCGATCCCAGCACCAGGCAGGTCATCGGCAAGGCGGCGGACGCGGCCGCAGCCGAGACGCAGCGCGCCATCGACGCCGCGGCCGACGCCCTCCGGACCTGGAGCGTCCAGTCGCCCTACACGCGTGCGGAGGTTCTGCTGCGGGCTCACGCACTTATGCTCGATCGGGCCGAGGAGCTGGCCCGGCTGATGAGTCTGGAACAGGGCAAACCGCTGCGGGCCGCTCGAGCCGAGGTGCAGTACGGCGCCGACTTCCTGATCTGGTTCGCCGAGGAGGCCAAACGCGTCTACGGGACCACGATCCCCTCGCACCGGCCGAAGCAGCGTTTCACGGTGCATCGCCAGCCCGTCGGTGTCGTCGCGGGTATCACCCCGTGGAACTACCCGATCTCGATGATCACCCGCAAGGTCGCGCCCGCGATCGCCGCCGGTTGCACGATCGTGCTGAAACCGGCCGAGCAGACACCCCTGTGCGCGGCCGCGGTGTTCGAGCTGCTGCACGAAGCCGGCGTACCCGCAGGAGTGGTCAACCTCGTCTCGACCAGCCGCCCCGCCGAGGTGGGCGACACGTTGCTGGACTCGCCGGTCGTGCGCAAGCTGACCTTCACCGGCTCGACAGCGGTCGGCAAGATGCTGGCGAGCCGTGCGGCAGCGACGATGAAGCGCGTGTCCATGGAGCTGGGCGGGCACGCGCCGTTCATCGTGTTCGACGACGCGGATCCGGCACACGCGGCCAAGGGCGCGGCACTTGTGAAGTACCTCAATACCGGGCAGGCGTGCATCTGCCCCAACCGGATCTATGTCCAGAGGTCGATCTCCGACAATTTCTGCCGTGTGTTCACCGAACGAGTCCGCCGGTTGAAGCCCGGTCCGGGCCTGGACGAATCGTCCACCGTCGGCCCGCTCATCGACGCCGACGCGATGGCGAAGATGCAGCGGCACGTAGACGACGCAACGGGGAAGGGCGCGTCGGTCCTGGCCGGCGGGCAGCGCCTCACGGGCGACGGCCACGACGACGGGCTCTTCTTCGCGCCCACCGTGCTCGTGGACGTCACGCCGGACATGCTGATCTACCGCGAGGAGACCTTCGGCCCGATCGCGGCGATCATCCCGTTCGACGACGAGGACGAGGTGATCGCGATGGCCAACGACACGGTGTACGGCCTCGCCTCCTACGTCTACGCCAACGATCTCGCCCGGGCCACGCGCGTCTCGGAGGCCCTCAGGTTCGGCATCGTCGGGATCAACGACATCAATCCGACGGCGGCTGCGGCACCCTTCGGCGGCACCGGCGAGAGCGGGTTGGGGCGCGAGGGCGGCGCACAGGGACTCGACGAGTACCTCGACGTCAAGTTGGTCGGACACGTGCTGCCGTGACGTGACCCAGATGTCCCGCCGCACACCATCGGCGGCGGGACACACCGTCGTCCCTGCCGTCAGGACTTGTCGCGCGGACCGCCGGGAACATCCCACGTGGTCCACCGGAAGGGGACGCCGTGCGTGGTGGTGGGATCCGTGAGCAGGGTGTCGTCGTCTCGGGCGAGGGTCTTGATGCCCTTCGAAGACAGGTACGTCTCGGTCACGTCGAGGTCCTGCACCCGGAACGCCGCGGCGTGGTGCGCTCCGTTGTGGGCGGCCATGTCCTGAGCGGCGATCGTGCCGTCGGTGTTCGGAGTGGACAGCTGCACGACGGTGTCACCCAGCAGTACGTACGTGTCGTCGGTGCCGGTCAGGGCCGACGATCCCTTGTGCAGCACCGTTCCACCGAGCACATCCGCGTAGATCTTCTCGGCGCGGTCGCGGTCCGTGGTGAGCACCGTGGTGTAGGCCAGACCGGGCGTGGCGATCGGATGGTTGGCCACCCACCAGTTCGGATCCCAGTCCGGCGTCGGGTTGAGGCGGGGGTCCTTCGCCCGGGCGTTCTTGCCAGGCTGGGAGAACTGCAGCTGGGCGACCGTGTCCTTGGGGTGCGTCATGATGACGGCGTCCGGGCGCGGGCGGGCATCGGTGCGCAGCCCACCACTGGTGAACACACGCACGCCTGCCTCAGTGCACCGCTGCCAGATGTCGCCGACGTCACCGTCGACGTACCAGGCGATCGAATGCCAGTGGTTTCCGAATCCCTGGTAGAACCGCCCGAGCGCCGCGGTGTCCCAACCGGGCACGCGGAAGGCCGGGGCGAGCGGTTCGATCACGGTGTCGCCGAGCAGGACCAGCGACGCGTCGCGCTTTTCGAGTTCCAGGTAGTTGTGGTCCAGGAACCCGCGCCGGACGCTGAACACGTCGTCGTACCAAGTCTCGAGCGAGGGGAGGTCTCCCGTCATGTGGATGATGTGGAACAGGCGACCGATGGGCATGGGGTTCCTTTCCGTTGCGGCGGTCGTCCTGCGGCTCAGCGGCTCTGCTTGACCTGGCTGAAGGGGACGTCCCGGTCGGCGGCGTACTCGCGGGGCATGCCCAGCACGCGTTCGCTGATGATGTTGCGAGCCATCTCCGTGCTCCCGCCGCCGAGGCCCGAGGCCTGCCGGTAGATGTAGTCCTGGCCGACGTGGCCGAGCCCTTGCACGTCGCCGGGCTCGCCCGTCACCCCCACCGCACCCGCGATGCGCATCGCCAGGTCGACCTGCAGCCAGGCGCTCTCGGCGCGGAAGAGACGGATGAGGGAACTGGCCGAGGGCTGCATCCGGCCCGCGCCGATCGCCTGGGTGACCCGGGCGACGAGCTGCTCGTCCACCAGCCGCATCGCCCGGGCCTCCCCGATGTCCTCGCGGACCCGGGTCTCGGCGAGCTGACCGCTGCGCCGGGCCAGGTCGACGAGGTCCAGCACGTCACCGCCGATTCGCGGTCGTGCCCCGCTGAAGTACGGCGATCCCCCGCCGACCGCGGTGCGTTCATGGAACAGCTGCCGGGAGGCCGTCGCCCAGCCGCCGCCCACCTCGCCGAGCACCGAGTCGGCAGGCAGCACGACGTTGTCGAAGAACTCCTGGCAGAACTCGTTCGAGCCGTTGACCTGCTTGATCCGTTGGATCGTGACGCCCTCGGCATGCACCGGCATCAGGAACATCGTGAGCCCCTGGTGCTTGGGCGCGTCCCAGTCGGTCCGGGCCAGGCACAGCGCGTAGTCCGCGGCATAGGCACTCGAACTCCAGATCTTCGAGCCGTTGAGGACCCACACGTCGCCGTGGCGCTCAGCGCGCGTGGTGAGACCGGCGAGGTCGGAGCCGCCCCTGGGCTCGGACAGGAACTGCACCAGCAGCTCCTCGCCCCTGAGCACAGCAGGAATGTGCGTCCGCTTCTGTTCCTCGGTTCCCATGTCCAGGATCGTCGGTGCGCAGATCCCGAAGGTCGGCATGTTCAGCGCCAGTGGCATCTCGTAGCCCAGCGATTCCTCGGTGAAGGCCCGCTGATGGGCGGGTGTGAGGCCGAGGCCGCCGTACTCCCCGGGGAAGCAGATACCGGCGAAACCGCCCTCGTGCAGGACCTTCTGCAGTACGCGGGCGCGATCCCACTCCGCGTCGTCGTCGACCCGTCGGTACGGCTGGGACGCCGGCGGCAGGTTCTCCTTGAGCCAGCGACGGGCGCGGGCACGGAAACTCTCGACGGGTTCGAGATCCAGCTCGTCGGCGCTCATGCGGCAGCACTCCTGTCCAACAGGTCGGTGATCCGGCGCCGATGCTCCTCCGGCGTCCCGTAGAGGGCGCGGTCGAGCGTGACGCGGCGCAGATAGAGGTGCACGTCGTGCTCCCAGGTCACGCCGATGCCGCCGTGCATCTGGACGCAGTCCTGGACGATGACCGGTGCCTTCGCGCCGACGTAGGATTTCGCGGCGCTGACCGTCTCGGCGGCCCGCTCGGGTTCCTCGTCGAGACTGCGCGCCGCCGCCGACGCTATCGCGTGACAGGCTTCGAGCCATGTCTTGTTGTCCGCCATCCGATGCTTGAGCGCCTGGTAGGAGGCCAGCGGCCGGCCGAAGCTGTACCGGTCGAACATCCACTGCACGGTGAACTCGAGCGTGCGGTCGACGGCGCCCGCCATTTCGGCGGTCGCGAGAGCGGCTGCGACGTGCAGTTGAGCTTCCGCGGCGGCGGCCGCTTGCGTGCCCCGCTGGACCACGGCGTCAGGCCCGAGCGCGACGTCCGTGAAGTCCACCTGAGCGGTGTGCCGGACCACGTCGAGCGTCCAGACCGGAGTGACCGCAACTCCGGGCGCGTCGGCAGGCACGAGGAGCTGTACCGGCCCGTCCGGCGATCGGGCCGTCACCAGGAACACATCGGCCTGGTCACCGGACTCGACGCGGTCAGCAGTGCCGGACAACCGGTACCCCTCGCCGTCGGGCTCGGCCCTGGGACCGGGAGCCGTCAGGTCGAGGCCGCGGGCCGGTTCGTACAGGGCCCATGCGGCGACCGTCTCCCCGCTCATGATCGAGGCGATGATGTCCGCGAACCGCTCGCCGGTCCGGACGAGCCCGGTCAACACGGCGCTGGTGGTCGTCAGCGGGCCGGGCGCGCACGTCTTCCCCATCTCCTCGGCGACGATGACCAGATCGCCCATCGGGGAACCCGACACGGTGCCACCGCCAAGCCGTTCGGGCACCAGCATCGCCGTCCAGCCGAGTTCGGCGCCCCGCCGCCACCAGTCGCGGTCGAACCCCAGCCCGGAGTCGGCCAATGCGCGGACCTTGCTGATCGGTACCGTTTTGTCCAGGTACTCGCGGGTGGTCGATTGGAACAATCGCTGGTCGGGCGTCAGGTCCAGATTCATATGTGGCGGCTCTCCAGGAGGGATGAGTCCGGGAGACTCTCGTGCCTGAGCCTCCGCGGTCGTGCTGAACCGACCTCAAGTTTTGATACTTGTGAAATTACTTGAGTCGGGTTGCCGCCTGTCAAGAAGAGGTGTCGGCCGCGGCTGACCTGTCGCACCAGGAACAGGCAGGCACTTCGGAGCGCCGTCACGCGGCTGACGCCGACCACCGTGCCCGGCCTGCCGCATGGTTGGCGGCGATGAACGAGAAGACGGCGGACGCGCCGATGCTCGCCCCGGCGCCCGGGTACGTGCGTCCTATGACGCGCCCGCGTAGTAGTCATGCCACGCTATGCGTCGCCCACAGACGCCGCAAGGCATGAGCGTCCCGTGATGTGTGCTGCTACCCCTCCCTGTACGTGGGGGCCACCGCGGTCAAGTGGGCGGCCCTGTCAGCCCATTGCGCCGGGCAACCGCACTTGCTACGTTCGGTCGGAACAAATGTTAGGTTGCCGATGCGCGGCACCTGTGGTCCACGACGCACTTCCCGGGACACCTGCCGAGGCCGAGGCGTTCTGCCTAGCCAGCGCATCCCTCCGGCGGTCTGAGCCGCCGGTGTCAGCGGCCGTGCAGCGTGCACAGGATGAAAGAGCGGCTGTATCGGCAACGGCCTCCGCTGGGGCGTGAGCTCACTCGAAGGAGCAAGAATGACGTCCACATCGCGGGTGGAGATCGGCCAGGACCTCGCGCGCGAACTGTATTCGGCCATGACCGTGGCCCAGGCGTGTGACGAACGTCTGCGAAAGGGCATCCGCCGGGGCGAGTTCGCCACCACCATCTGGCCGTCGCGCGGGCAGGAGGCCGTCGCCGCGGGCATGGGCGCCGCGCTGCGGCGCGACGATCGCCTCGTGACGACCTATCGCGGAATCCACGACCTGATCGCCAAGGGGGTGCCGCTCACCGAGATCATCGGTGAGGTTCTCGGCCGGAGCATCGGGGCATCCCGCGGCAAGGGCGGGACCATGCACATCACGTGTCCTGACGAAGGCGTCATGCTGTCGACGGGAATCGTCGGCGCCGGGGTCCCGGTGGCCGTAGGCCTGGCCCTCGCGGCGAAGCAGCAGGGGAGTGACCGGGTCGCCGCAGTCTGCTTCGGCGACGGGGCGACGAACACCGGCTCCTTCCACGAAGGCATGAACCTGGCCTCGACGTGGCAGCTGCCCGTGATCTTCATCTGCCAGAACAACCAGTACGCCGAGATGACCCCCGTCGCCGAGACGATGCACATCGAGCAGGTCGCCGATCGTCGGTTGGCCTATGCCATGCCGGGGCAACGTGTCGACGGCAACGATCCAGAGGCCGTTTATCGCGCCGTCTCCGAGGCGGTCGAGCGGGGGCGGCAGGGCGGGGGGCCGACCTTCCTGGAATGCCTGACGTTCCGCTTCGAAGGCCACTACGCCGGCGACCCTCAGCGTTATGTGCCTGCCGACGTGCTCGCCGCGGCTGAGCAGGCCGATCCGATCCCGGCCTACCGCAGGAAGCTGCTCGGGACCGGCGTCCTGACGGAAGGCGAGCTGTCGGCGATCGAGGAGGAGTCGGTGGCGCGAGTCGAGAAGGCGCTGGAAGAGGTGCTCGCCTCACCGGTGCCGGAGCCCACCGAGATCGACAGGGATTTCTTCGCCGACATGAAGGGCGTTCCCGTATGACGGCGGTGGCCGACTCCAAGACCATGACAGTCCTTGCCGCCATCAATGAGGCACTGGACGAAGCACTTGCCGCTGATCCGCGCGTCTTCCTGCTGGGAGAGGATCTCGCGGATCCGGCGGGCGGGGTTTCCGGCGCCACGGCGGGGCTGTCGACGAAGTACGGGCGCGATCGGGTCCTCGACACTCCCATCTCGGAGGCGGCCATCGCGGGAGCCGCCATCGGGGCCGCCATCGAGGGACAGATTCCGGTCGCCGAGATCATGATCATGGACTTCATCGGCATCGCGATGGACCAGATCGTGAACGTGGCCGCAAAGGCCCGATTCATGTCGGCCGATCGGACACCCTGTCCGCTCACGATCCGCACGGCGTGCTTCGGCGGACTGGGGTCAGGCGCGACACACTCGCAGTCGCTCGAAGCCTGGTTCATGCACATCCCCGGTATCAAGGTGATCGTCCCGAGTACACCGGCGGACACCAAGGGACTGCTCAAGGCCGCCGTCTTCGATCCGGATCCGTGCCTCTTCATCGAGTCCTCCGCGATGCGCGGAAAACGCGGGGAAGTGCCGATCGGGGATGACCACATCGTCGAGCTCGGCACAGCAGACATCAAACGAAGCGGCGGGGATGTCACCGTGATCACCTACGGCCGCGGCGTGTTCGACTCACTGGAGGCTGCAGAGCAGTCGGCAGCGGACGGCATCGACGTCGAGGTCCTGGACCTTCGCACACTGGTTCCATTGGACATGGGTCTCGTCCTCGAATCGGTACGCCGCACCGGGCGTGCTGTGGTGGCCCACCATGCGACGGAGTTCGCAGGACCGGGCGCCGAGCTCGCCGCGCGTATCAGCGCGGAGCTGTTCGGGCAGTTGAAGGCGCCGGTGGCGCGCGTGGGCGCACGATTCCGGCCCATCCCCGCCCGGGTTCTGGAAAAGGAAGTACTCCCCAATGCCGAGCGCATCGGTTCGGCCGTCAGGGCAACGGTGGGATACAAGCGATGACGAAGACAGTTCCGGTGCAGATGCCCAAGCTGAGCATGGCCGCGGAAGAGGGCGTCTTCATGGAGTGGCTTGTGGCGGACGGGCAGCACGTCGTCGAGGAGCAACCGATCTACCTGGTGGCGACCGACAAGGTGGAGACCGAGGTCACCGCTCCGGCGACCGGTGTGCTCAGGCACGGACCAGTGGAGGCGGAGGCCACGTACCCCGTGGGCACCGAGCTGGCCACCATCGAAGTGGCCGGGAACCCGTAGCCTCGCCGGCTGTCTCCGTGAGGAGAGGTGAGCGTCCGGAGTGACATGGACGTTTGGCATACTGAACCAGTGGAAAAGCCGCCCGTCGCAGAACCGCCCATCAGGCAACCCGATGGCGGGCGCCGTGCTGAGATCCTGGACACCGCCTCTGATGTGTTCGCGTCCTCCGGCTACGTCGGAACGACACTCAAGGACGTCGCCGACGCATGCGGAATCCTCCCCGGCAGTCTGTACCACCACTTCGAGTCCAAGGAATCGATCGCGGTCGAGCTCCTCGAGCGCTATCAGACCGAACTCGATGCCATAGGCCGGTCGGCGCTCGATGAGTTGGACCAGTCCGACGCGGATACGGCATTCACTCGTATAACAACGTACGCGGTAGCCATCGCCGGGTGCGCCATCCGCCACCGGGCGGCTGTGCAACTCTCCCTCTATGAACCGCACACGGGCGCCGGCCAGGAACTCGTCACGCTGGCGCGCCGACAGCCGGTCAACATCCACACCGGAATGCAGAAGCTGCTGGATGAGGCGCGACAAACGGGCTATTTCAAGGCTCGCATCGACCTGTCGATTCTCTCCGAACAGCTCTGCCAGACGATGCTGCATACGGGCATGTCGGTGCTGCACCGGGAGTCGTCGGCCCATCAGGTGGCCACCACGCTGTGCCGTCTGCTTCTGGAAGGCCTGTCGACGCGGCCGTACACCGATCCGGAACTGGACCGGTCGGCCGCCATGCGGGCCGCTGAGCGCGCGGTCGTCGTCACCTGGTCTGAACAGGAAGGCGCGGAGCCGAACGACCGGTTGGCGCTGATCCGCTCGGTCGCCCGCGTCGAATTCGCCCGCCGTGGGTACGAAGCGACGACGGTGCGGGACATCGCCTCGGCTGCGGGCATGGGCACGGGCAGCGTGTACCGTTTCGTCGAGTCGAAGAACGCGCTGCTCGATTCGATCATGGGATCCTTCCACGCCAAGCTCTCCAGCGCGTACGGCAGCGTGATCACATCGGACTCGACTCCCATTGAAAAACTTGACGCGTTGACCTGGATCAACCTCAATGCGGTCGAGCGATTCGACCGGGAATTCCAGATCCAGAGAGCGTGGCTGAGACAGCGTCCCCCCGACACGAGCGCCGTTTTCAGTGCGCTGAAGAAGAGAGCGCGTCAGATCAGGGATGTGATCGACGAGGGACAGCACTCAGGCGAGATCCGCCTGGAAGGGGTGTCGATCGACCGACTGACATCCTGCGTCCGCGATCTGATCTGGGTGCCCCCGCCCGTGGTCGAGCGGGTGGGCAAACACACCGCGCTCGCCCATTCACGCGAGACTCTGATCCGCGGTGCGGTCTCCCGCCGCGCGGCCTGAGCGGGTCGGCTGAAGGTACCCGATGGCGGCCACCAGCCGTCCAGGTCTCCGACACACACTTGCCGCACCACGGGCTTCAATTTCCGTGCCCAGGTTGGGTGTCCAGGCCGCCGACCGCCTGACCCGCGGCGTGCACACCTCTTGTGTGGGGCACGGCTCATGCCTAGAGTGAACAAATATTTGGTTCCCCTGGGGTGTGCGGGATCTGCGCACTCTCATGCGGCTTACGGGCATGGTCCGCCGCGACCAGACGTGCGTCGCCGCTGTCGATGTCCGTCGACGAGCTGATCGGAAGGGACCCCCATCAGCATGACAGTCACCGATTTCAACCGTGAGCCGCCGACGGCAGGCGAAGGCGAGGACGCTCCTCTCGGCCCCAACCCGCCGGAGCTCCAGCGCAAGGTCCCGTTCGCGATGCGGGACTCCAGGCACGTGCCGAAGGAGCGCTACTACTCGCGCGAGTTCTTCGAGCTGGAGAAGGAGCATCTGTGGCCGCACGTATGGCAGATGGGCGCGCGCGAGGAGGAGCTGCCGAATCCCGGCGACTATGTCGAGTACGAGATCGCCGGCACGTCGATCCTGATCGTCCGTCAGCGGGACGGTTCCATCAAGGCACTGCACAACGCGTGCAGGCACCGTGCCACCGAGCTGGCCAAGGGCACAGGGCGCCTGCCCGGTGGCCAGCTCGTGTGCCCCTTCCACGGGTGGCGCTGGAACCTCGACGGGTCGTCCTCGTTCGTCTACGGTGCGTCCTCGTTCGAACCGTCCTGTCTGATCCCTGAGGACCTGCGGTTGCGCGAGTGTCTCGTCGAGACATGGGCCGGCATGGTGTGGATCAACATGGACCCCGACGCGCGTCCGCTGCAGGAGGCGCTGTCGCCGGTGGCGGCGCTGCTTGAGGGCGTCGGCGTCGGCAACATGCGGGTGAAGTGGTGGAAGCAGACCATCCTGAATGCCAACTGGAAAATGGCGCAAGAGGCGTTCTTCGAGGGTTATCACGTCATGCAGACGCATCCGCAGCTCCTGCAGGGCGGCAGTGTCGAGGACGCCGAGCGGCAGAGTGCGTCGGTCGAGTACACGACGTTCAGGAACGGCCATGCGCGATTCCAGAGTGGCGCGGCGAAGAACGAAGGCGAATATCAGGCGAGGGACGGAGAGAAGTTCATCGAGGCCGGGCGGCTGCTCGCGCAGGGCCAGGACGCGATGACGCTGGAACAGGACGTCAAGATATTCGAGGGGCTTCGCAACAAGATCGGCGTCGGCAGTCCCGACTTCGCGAAAGCCGCCATCGCCGCGCTGTACGAATACGCCGAGGGTGCGGGCATTCCGATGGCCCCGATGTCGGAGTACACACGGCTGTGGGGCGGCGACATCTTCATGTTCCCCAACTACCTCATGCTGCCGATGTACGGGAACTGCCTGTCCTACCGCATCCGGCCCTACGGCGACGATCCAGAACGGTGTCTGTTCGACGTGTGGTCGCTGACCACGTATCCGGTGGGGCAGGAGCCGGAGCGCGCCGAGCTGCTGGGCGTGTTCGACAAGGAAGACACCGAGCACTGGGGCCTGATCCCACGCCAGGACTTCAGCAACATCGAGCGCCAGCAGCGCGGTCTGCATTCGCTCGGGTTCGAGGAGAGCCGGCTGTCGAGCCATTACGAGATGTCGATCAGCAACATGCACGAGGAGCTGGACCGCGTCATCGCCGAGCTCCTGTAGACGGGCATGGCAAAGGTAAGAGTCGAGCCGACGGGCGTGGAATTCGACGTCAGGACCGGTGAGTCGGTGGCGGAAGCAGCGTGGCGGCTCGGATACACCTGGCCGACCAACTGCTGGGGCCAAGCTGAATGCATGGTCTGCTTCGTCATGGTGGTCGACGGGGAACTACAGACCGAACCCCCCGAGGAGAACGAACTGCGCCAGTTGCGTACCCGGCTTCCGGTGCGCCTGCGCAGTCCGCTCACTCGGCTCGCCTGCAGGCTGAAGATCAATGGCGCTGGTGTCGTCCTGGAGAAGAAGGGCGTCCAGCGTCCCGCCACCTCGGAAAACCATGACCAAGCCGTCAGTGAGGAACCCGAATGAAACTTCTGGTCTACTCCAATGCCCGCGAAGGCAGGGACGAAGAATTCAACGAGTGGTACGACAAGGTGCACTTGCCCGACCTGCTGAGCATTCCCGGTGTAACGGCCGCCACCCGCTACCGCGTCCAGACGAGGGACGGTGAGATCCCCGAGCACCGGTATCTGACGATCTACGAGCTGGAGGGTGACCCGGAGGCCGTGCTGCAGGAGCTCCGCTCGCGTTCGGCCAGCGGGGAGTTCCGGAGGAGTGACAGTGTCGACGCCTCCACCGCCAAGATCACGACGTGGAAGCCCATCTGACGTGATCTGCCCGCGAGTTGAGCGCGGTACGGGGAGCGACAGTGTCTTGGAGCGGGCAGACAGGAGTGCTAGCGTATGGGAACAAATATTAGGTTCGGGCGGAGGCTCGATCCGGAGGGGGGCGCGGAATGAGGCGCCACAGTGACGGGACGCAGACGGCTCTCATCGATGCGAGCGTCCACATCTTCTTCAAGTCCAA
The DNA here is from genome assembly GCF_053594815.1 of Streptomyces sp. NPDC002577. Taxonomy (NCBI): domain Bacteria; kingdom Bacillati; phylum Actinomycetota; class Actinomycetes; order Kitasatosporales; family Streptomycetaceae; genus Streptomyces; species Streptomyces sp. NPDC002577. The sequence goes on from NZ_JBSFWK010000054.1 coordinate 31,219, forward strand.
CGCCGACATGCGGAGCTTCCTCCGGGAGCCGTTCCGCAGCCGTGGCATCCCCGATGTGGAGATGGACTGGTACGGCGCCCCGGGCGGCGAGTACGCGCCGGGGACAAGCGGACCGGATGGGGGATACCCCGGCTCCGACCCCGATGCGGTCGGTGCGAGGTTGTTCACCGAGGGCGGGGTGGACGTGGCGGTACTCCATCCCATGACGCGAGGTACGCTGCCGGATCGGCACCTGACCAGCGCCGTGCTCTCCGCGCACAACGACATGATGGTGTCGAGGTGGCTGGACGGCGGCCGGTTCGCCGACCGCTACCGCGGGACCATCCGAGTGAACCCGGACGACGTCCCGGGTGCGCTGCGCGAGATCAGCCGGTGGCGGAGCCACCCGAAGGTCGTCCAGATCGGCGTGCCGCTGCAGTCCCGCGAGCTGTACGGCAAGCCCCAGTTCTGGCCGATATGGGAGGCGGCCGCGGACGCCGGCCTGCCCGTGGCGGCGCACATCGAGACGGGCCACGGTGTCGGTTTCGCACCCACACCGTCCGGACACCCGAGGACCTACGAGCAGTACGCCGGCTTCATGGCCCTCAACTACGTGTACCACCTTATGAACATGATCGCGGAGGGCGTCTTCGAGCACTTTGCGGACCTGAAGTTCGTCTGGGCCGACGGTGCCGCGGACCTGCTCACGCCGTTCATGTGGCGGATGGACACGTTCGGGCGGCCCCACCTCGAGCAGACGCCGTGGGCGCCGCACATGCCCAGCGACTACCTGCCCGGACATGTGTTCTTCGTCCAGGGGAGCCTGGACGGTCCCGGGGACGTGGAGTTCGCCGGCGAGTGGCTCGGGTTCACAGGCAAGGAAGACATGGTCATGTTCGGCTCCAGCTTTCCGCACTGGCAGCTCAACGACCCGGAGAGGCTGGCGAGTTCGCTGACGGCCGAGCAGCGGGACAAGATCTGCTGGCGCAACGCGGCGGAGCTCTACGGCATCGATGTTCCGGCGACGACCTCGGCGTCGCGATGACGGTCCGTGGAAACGGAGGCAACCCATGACGGCTGTGGAGACGAAGGAACGAGTTCCGAGCACCGAACATGTCGCGATTCGCGTCGTGGACTCGGACGTCCACCCCGTTCCGCGACCCGGTGTGATCAACGAGTACATCCCGGAGCCGTACAGGAGCAAGTACTTCCTGTCCCGTCGGGTCGGCAGCACGATCACCTACGACGCGCCCGACTTCGCGCACGCCTTCGCCATGCGCGTTGACGCGTTCACATCCGAGGGCGGATTCCCGGGCAGCGATCCCGATCTGGCGTTCAAGCAGCTCATCCTCGAGGCGGGTTCGGACATCGCGGTCCTGGAGCCGGGTATCAAGATGGCCCGCCTGCCGGAGTTCACGCAGGCACTGTGCACCGCCACGAACCACTGGCTCGACGAGCACTGGCTCGACAGCCGCAACAACTGGCATCAGCGGTGGCGGGGTTCGATCTGCGCCGCGGCCGAAGACCCGCAGGGGGCGGTCCGGGAGATCGAGCAGTGGGCCGGACACCCGTACATGGCGCAGGTCCTCATTCGAGCAGAACCCTGGCCGGCGTGGGGCGACCCGAAGTACGACCCGGTGTGGGCCGCCGCGACCAAACACGACATCGCGGTGAGCTGCCACCTCAGCAGGGGCGCCTACGAGACGAGCCCGATGTCACCGGTAGGCTTCCCCAGCTACAACCACGACTTCATGGTCACCTACTCGCTGCTGGCAGCCAATCAGGTGATGAGCCTGATCTTCGACGGCGTGTTCGACCGGTTCCCCACGCTGCGGATCGTGCTGGTCGAGCACGCGTTCACCTGGATCCTGCCGCTCATGTGGCGCATGGACGCCATCTACGAGGCGCGGAAGTCGTGGCTCGAGATCAAGCGCAAGCCGTCGGAGTATGTGAAGCAGCACATCAAGTTCACGACACAGCCGCTGGACTACCCCGAGGACAAGACCGAACTCATCAAGGCGTTCGAGTGGATGGACTGCGAGAAGATCCTGCTGTTCTCCTCCGACTATCCGCACTGGACGTTCGACGATCCCCGCTGGCTGGTCAAGCACCTGCCCGAGCACGCCCGCGAGCCGATCATGTTCCGGAACGGGATCGAGACCTATCACCTCCCGGAGACGGTGCCGGCGCTCGACGGACAGGTGCGGGTGTTCTGAGTTGGCCGACGAGACATTGCCGCGCCTCGCGCAGGGCCGTGAGCACGTGGTGGCCACGGTGGACGAAATTCCGCACGGCGGGTTCAAGCTCGTGCCCATCGGCCGTCATGGGGTCGGCGTCTACAACGTGAACGGCACGTTCTACGCGATCGCCAACTACTGCCCGCACGAAGGCGGTCCGCTGTGTTCGGGCCGCCTTCGCGGACGGACAGTGGTGGACGACGATACGCCGGGCGGCGCTGTGGTGGACCGGGACCTGGAGTACATCCACTGCCCGTGGCACCAGTGGGGTTTCGAGCTGGCGACGGGAACGACCGCGGTGAAGCCGGAGTGGAGCATCCGCACCTACCCGGTACGGGTGGTGGGAGACGACGTCCTGGTGACCGCCTGAAACCACCCGACCGTCGCGGAGGCCGCTGCCCGCGGGTCGCCGCCCGCGGGCCGTCTGTCAGGAGGAGAGTCAGATCGCGATGATACGGACCTCGCAGTTCAACGATGCCTCCAGAGCGGTGTGGATCCTGCTCTCCGGGACACGATCGAGATCGCCTCGCGAGAGGCGGACGGAGACGACGTCCAGGCCGTCGGCGCCAACAGTGCGAGAGACGTGGCCGGTTATGCCGAGGCCGGCCAGGACGCCCATCGCGTCATCGTCCGTGCCCCGGCTGATGTAGGTCACGACTCCGTTCGCGGGCGTCGTCTGAAAGACCTCCGCGCACAGTTCCGCGGCGGTTCGCTGCATCGCGGGGCTGTCGTCGCCGGTCATCAGAAGCTGTAGTTCTCTGCGGTGGGCGGGAAGGGTGTCGATTCGTGTATCAACGACACGTATTCCGGCATTCTCTGCGCGTTTCACAAACGCTTCCGCACGTTCACGCAGCACGAATTCAGGAAGCTGGCCGGCAGGGTCGATATTGATCCGGATCACGGCAGTTCGCATGGGCTTGATTGTAGCTTCGAGGTGCTGGTGTCGGTAGCACTCGAGAAAAAGCGGAATCAGTGGGGACGGTAATGGAACCGAACGGGAAATTGATCGTCGGTGCTCTTCCGGGTTGCGAACCGCGCCTGATTCGCGAACTGCCTTCCGGGGAATTGCTGAGTTCGTATCGGGCGAGTGGAGGCTACGCGCCGCTCGCCGATCCTGATAGGCTCCTCGATACCGTGGCGGAGTCGGGACTTCTCGGGCGTGGCGGTGCCGCCTTTCCGATGGCCGTCAAGCTCCGGGCGGTCCGGGGGTCCGGCGCCCGGGACCCACGGCCCGTCGTGGTCGCCAACGGTGAAGAGGGCGAGCCTGCTTCGGCCAAGGACCGTTGGCTGATGCGCCATCGACCGCATCTGGTGCTGGACGGCGCGCGCCTGGCCGCGCACGTGGTCGGTGCCGACCGCGTCTGTGTCTATGTCTCGGATCCAGCGGCGACACGCAGTATGCAAGGCGCTGTCGAAGAGCTTGAGAAGTCCGGGCTCGCCGACCTGCGGATCGAGGTCAAAAGCGTCGAGCCCGGTTACGTGGCCGGAGAGGAGACCGCCGCGGTCCGCGCCATCAACGGGGGACCGGCGAAACCGACGGACAAACCGCCGCGCCCGTTCGAGGAAGGTGTCGACCGCAGGCCGACGCTGGTGAGCAACGTGGAGACGCTGGCCAACCTGCCTTTCCTGCTCCGCCATGGAGCCGGAAGATTCCGGTCGGTGGGTACGGCGAAGTCCCCTGGGACGTTCCTGGCGACCATCAGCGGCGCCGGCACGACGCCCGGTCTGTACGAGGTCCCGCACGGCGCCCCTTTCCGGGAACTGCTTGCCGTGCACGGTGTCTCGCCCCGTGAGGTGCATGGCGCGCTCATGGGGGGCTATTTCGCGGGGGTGGTCGATCGACGCGTACTGGACGCGGCGTTGGATCACGAGACGCTGCACGGACTCGGAACCGGACTGGGCTGCGGCGCGATCAGCGTGCTGACTCACCGCGACTGTCCGATTGCCGTGGCGGCCTCGGTGATGAGGTACTTCGACCGTGAAAACGCCGGGCAGTGCGGATCGTGTTTCAACGGCATCGCCGCCATGAGCGCCGTCATCGAGGCACTGCGAGACGGTACGGCCGAGAATTCCGACCTGGAACGGCTGGCACGCTGGTCGGTCGTCCTTCGTTCGCGTGGAGCGTGCGGAACACTCGACGGTGCCGCGAATCTGGCGCGGAGCCTGTTGGAGGAATTCCCCGACGACGTGGCGCGCCATCGTGACGCGGAATGCGAAACCTGCACCGCGACTCCCTTTTCGGCAGACCGTCCCTTCGAAGTGGAAGTCATGACTCTCGTATGAAGATTCGTCTTGACCGCACTCTCTGCGACGGTTTCGGGATCTGTGCCAGGCACGCACCCGAGCATTTCTCGCTCGATGACTGGGGATATGCGTCACTCATCGGCGATGGTTCGGTGCCTGACGAACAGCGCGACGCCGTGCACCGGGCCCTCCTGGATTGTCCCGTGCATGCGGTGATCGAGATCCAGCAGGAGCCGGGCGCGGACGGATAGCCGTCCCGCGCCGAGCCGTTGCCCTCGGTCAGTCCAGCTGTACGACGGCTCGGCCCGGCACGAGCCTGTTGCCGTGCTCGTCCTCGGTCCAGACGTCGAGCGTGGCCGTGCGCACACCGTCCGAGTCCTCCACACCGGTGACCACACCGCGAGCGGTGACGGTCATGCCCCTGGTGTTCAGGCCCCGGAACTGGCCCTCGAGACGCACGACGCGGCCGCGCCCGTCCAACCAGCCGCGCAGAAGGTTGTGCAGGTAGGCCCACTGCAGATTGCCCATGCCGATGGCCGTCGGGTGGCCGGCCGCCTGGCCCGCCTCGTCGTCCATGTGGATCGGCACGAATTCGTCGTTCACCGCCGCGTACCGGTTCCAGTTCGCGAACCCGGTCTCGCGCGTGAACGGCGGCAGTTCGTCGCCGACGGCGACCCGTAGCGCACCGGTCGTGCTCCGCATATGTGTCGACGCCCTTTCAGCGGTCAGTACCTGATGATGGTGTTGACGGTGCGCTTGACGAGCTCGCCGCGCTGATTGGTCCAGGTGTCCTCGGTCCGGCTGAACAGCATCAGTCCCAGTCTTCCCTCGCGCTCCGAGTACGGTCCGAGCCGCCGGATGCTGGTGATGACGTCGCCGGGTCTCATCCGCGCTCCGTACTCCGTGTCCAGGCCGCCGTTGAGCTGGAACTTCAGGCCGGGACCGGGGATGCCCGCCATGCTCTCCATTCTGTCGGGATCATTGCCCGATCCCTGGAGTGAAGGCCGGCTCATGGTCTGCTCGGCCACCGCCCAGGCGAACGGATTGAACTCCTCAGGTGCCACGATGCCGCCGTAGGCCGTCTGCGCGGCGGCCTTCTCGTCGAGGAAATACGCCGGCGGGGGATCCGGCCAGTAGACCGCGATCGCCCAGCGGCGGATGTCGGACGCGGCGACCGGATAGATCACCTGGCGGACGAGCTCGGTGCCGACGGCCGCGCGCATGGCCGCCGAGATGGCGCTCCTGGACATCGGCTTCCTTCCTCGGCACGGAACGCGACTCGAACCCGGATCGGCGTCAACGTACTCCGTCACGCCACGACGCCCCGGACCTTGAGGTCCAAGATGGCGTCCCAGTCGAACCCGAGACCGGCGAGGATCGAGTCGCCGTGCTCGTTGAATTCCGGCGCCCGCGACGGGGTGGCAGGCTCCTCGTCGAACTGGACGGGCGCCGCCGCCAGCTGGAACGGGGTGCCGGCGGAGGTCCGGCACTCCTGCACGTACCCGTTCGCAGCGGTCTGCGGGTCGGCAGCGGCCTCGCGGGTGTCCTGGACCACCGCCCACTGTCCGGTGAACCCGGCGAGCCGCTTGCGCCACTCATCGAGTGTCCGCTCCGCGAAGGCCTCGCGCAGGATATCGATGGCCTCGCCACTGTTGGCCATGAGCGATGCTTGGTCGGAGAAGCGGGAATCCGCGGCCAGCTCGGGCCGTCCGATCACCTCGCAGACGGGCGCCCAGTACTTGTTCGCCTGGAGGCAGCAGAGCGACAGCCACCGCCCGTCCTTGGACCGGTAGTTGGCGGACAACGGGTTGGTCCGGGGCGCGTTGGCCGCCGGGGGAGTGGAGGGGGTGTCCGTGGCGAGCGCGAGGGCAAGTCCCTGGCCCATGGCCCATATCCCGGTACTGAGGAGGGATACGTCGACGACAGCCGACTCCCCGGTGCGCTCCCGATGGAACAAGGCGCCCAGCATCCCACCGGCGATCGTCATCGCGCCGATCGAGTCCCCGAAGCCGGGGCCGGGCGGGGGCGGCACGTGGTCGTCCCCCGGGCGCATGACGCCGAGGGCGGTGCCGGCTCGGGACCAGAACGCAAGGGAGTCGTAGGAGCCACGGCTGCCGTCAGGGCCGCGCTCGCCCTGGCCGGTGCCTCGCACATAGATGATGCGCGGGTTGTGCGCCTGGATGTCCTCGACGTCGATCTTGAGCTTCTTGCGGACCGGCGCAAGCTTGTTGGTGAGGAAGATGTCCGATGTCGCGGCGAGCCTGTACAGGATGTCGAGGCCTTCCGGCGACGTCAGGTCCAGTGCGAGGCTGCGCTTGCCCCGGTTGGAGTGCTCGAACAGGACGTGGACGTCGGAGGGTACGAGGGCCATCCCCGTGGACGCCAGACCGCGCATGGCGTCACCCCGCTCGATGTGCTCGATCTTGATGACGTCGGCGCCCCAGTCGGCCGCGAGTGCCGCCGCCGCGGGGACGAATGTCTGCTCGGCCACCTCGAGGATGCGGACGCCGTGCATCACTGCGGTCATGAGATTCCTCCGAGTTGTGAGCGCGACAGCAGATGTACGCGCAGCGGCCGGCTCAGGCGACGCGGCCTCACGTGGTGAGCCATCCGCCGTTGACCGACACTGTCTGGCCGGTCACCCAGGCCGCCTCGTCCGACGCCAGCCAGAGCACTGCCGGGGCGACATCGTCGGGGGTCCCCGTGCGCCCGACGGGATAGGACCGGGCGAGCCGGGCGAGCCGGTCCGGTGGCGTGCCGGGCGCCGGGAGGGTGCCCAGCGAGAGGCAGTTGCTGGTGATCCCGGCCTCGCCGACCTCGACCGCCAGACAGCGGGAGAACGCCGCTGTCGCAGCCTTGGCCGCGGCGTAGACGGCGACCCCGGCCATACCGGACCGTGCGGAATCGGAGACGATGTGCACGATCCGGCCCCAGCCGCGTGCGCGCATGCCCGGCAGTACGGTGTGGGTGCAGTGCAGGACGGCCGTCAGGTTGAGCTCGACCAGAGGGGCCCACTCCTCGGGCGCGCTGTCCGCGAAATCCGTGCCCCAACGGGTGGTACCACCAGCTGGAATACCGGCGTTGTTGACCAGGATGTCGACGGGACCCAGGAGTTCTCCGGCCCGCTGCACCACCTCGGCCACGGCTCGCGGGTCGGTGATGTCCCCGGGACAGGCGGCGGCCTTGACACCGTGTGCGTCCGCAAGAGCGGCCGCGGTCTCCTCGGCCCGCTCCGGAGCGATGTCGTTGATCGCGACCGCCGCTCCGGCGGCACCGAGGACCTCGGCGATCCGCCGTCCGACATGCCGGCCCGCTCCCGTCACCAGTGCCGTACGTCCTCTGAGATCAAACACGTGGCCAGGTCACCCCCTCCAACAGGAAGACGTCGTTGCTCGGCACAAGGCCCGACCTTCTGGAGCGCATGGGTCCGGAAGGAAGGGGAACCGGTCATACAGTGATGACCAGACAGGCGTTCAGTACGATGATCAGGGCCGCCGCGGCGCCGGCCACGATCGCGGTGCTCCGCCGGTTCACGAACTCGCCCATCACCCGCCGGTCCTGCGTGATGACCAGCAACGGAACCAACGCGAACGGCAGGCCGAACGAGAGCGCGACCTGACTGACCACCAGCGCCTTGGTCGGATCCACCCCGGCAGCCAGGATCACCACCGCCGGAACCGCGGCCACTGTGCGCCGCACCCACAAAGGTATCGACCGGCGCAGGAATCCCTGCATCACGATCTGGCCGCTGTAGACACCGACCGCGCATGACGCCAGTCCCGAGGCGAGCAGGGCGATGCCGAAGGCGTATCCGGCGAGGGAACCGAGTCGGTCGGTGAAGGCCTGGTGGGCGGTGATCAGAGAGTCGCCCTCGCTGCCGTGCAAGGCGGTCGCGCCGAGCAGGATCGAGATGTTCACCAGTCCGGCCGTGCCCAGCGCGATCAGCACGTCCCAGCGGGTCATGCGCAACGCGAAGCGGGAGTGCTCGAGGCTCTGAGTGAGCCCGCCGTGCAGGTAGATCGCGTGCGGCATCACCGTCGCGCCCACGATTCCGCAGGCCAACAGCACGCTGTCGGAATCGCTGAGCCGAGGGGTCAACCCGCCTGCCATTCCGGCGGGATCCAAGTGCACACGCGACAACTGGTAGCAGAAAGCCAGCAGAATCATCGCCAGCAGGGCGACGATGGCGGCCTCGAACCAACGGCGCCCGCGTTGCTGCATCATGAGGATCAGCAGCATGCCGCAGGCGGTCAGCACGGCGCCGACCGGCAGGGGCAGGCCGAACAGGATGTTCAGGCCGAGCGCACCGCCGATGATCTCGGCGAGGTCAGTCATGATGACGATGAGCTCCGCCTGGGACCACAGCGCCAGCCGCACCGGACGCCGGTACCGGTCGCGGCACAGCTCGGGCAGGCTCTTGCCGGTGGCGATGCCGAGCTTCGCCGACAGGTACTGCACCAGCATGGCGATCAGGTTGGCCAGCAGTACGACCCACAGCAGTTGGTACCCGTACTGCGCCCCGGCGGTGACGTCGGTAGCCAGGTTCCCGGGGTCGATATAGGCGACCGCGGCCACGAAGGCCGGACCGAACAAGGCGATGGCGGGGGCCGAGCGGTGGTGAGGAGGTGCGGGCGGCGGGGCGATGGCCGGTCCACGTTCGAGCACGGCACTGCTCTCCTTTCACCGCGCGCAGCGACGACGGGCGGGACAGGGCCGACGAGACTCTCATCCTTTGCACCAGAAAGAACTGAGCACTTACTCAAATACGGCATGTGAACGATACACCGACGGCACTGGCCTGCGCAGCGGGTGAAACCGAACCAGTTCTGGGCAGTCCGACGCGGATTGTCCGATGGCCGTGCTGGGTCAGGTCTCTCCGGTGGTCGTGCGGGCGGCGATACGGCGCGACCAGCCCCTGGGGCGGACCGCCGAGCTCCGGGCCAGGGGTGCAGTGCTGCAGCGGATAAGCTGAGGTCATGCCGTCCGCCCGCCGCACCGCCCGACAGACTGATCTACTGGAGCGCCTGGTGGCGCTGCTGGCGGCGGAGGGGTTCGCCTCGTTCACTCTCGACGACCTGGCCGAGCGGCTGCACTGCTCGAAGACCACGCTGTACCAGCTCGCCGGGAGCAAGCAGGACCTGGTGAGGGAAGCGGTCAAGCACTACTTCCGTAGTGCGGCCGAGGCCGTCGAGAAGAGGGTCGCGGATGCCACCGCCCCGTCGGACCGCGTGCTGGTCTATCTGAACGCGGTGGCCGAGCAGCTGAGGCCGCTGTCCCGGAGGTTCCTCGACGACATGGCGGGCTTCCGGCCCGCCCGCGATGTGTACGAGGCCAATACGAGGCTCGCCGCCGACCGGGTGCGACAGCTGATCACCGAGGGCGTGACCGAAGGCGTGTTCAGGGACGTGCACGCGGCGTTCGTGGGCGAGGTCGCAGCCGCCACCATGCAGCAGATCCAGCGGGGCGAGGTGGCCGCGCGGACGGGTCTGAGCGACTCCGAGGCCTACGCGGAACTGGCGTCGCTGATCGTGCACGCCGTCGCGTCCTGACCTGCGTCACGCCAGGAAATCCACCCCACGCGGGCATCCCGCCGGCGTAGACCCTTTTTCGAACCGGCGCCCCTGCCGTCGGTCATCTGTCGCGGATTCTTCGAGCCTGGGCACTTCCGCCCCTCGGAGTGTACGTTGAATGATACTGTCGTACTCACTTCAGTATCATTCGTGGAGGCTCCGATGCCCGCCACCCGCACGCTGCAGACCCCTGAAGCCGCCGACCTCATCGATCTCACCCGCTCACTGGCCGCGAAGGAACTCGCTCCCAGGGCGGCCGAGGCCGAGGCCGAGGAGAAGTTCCCGCGTGAGGTCTTCCGGACGCTCGGCCGCGCGGGACTGCTCGGGCTGCCCTACTCCGAGGAGTACGGCGGCGGTGGTCAGCCGTACGAGGTCTATCTGCAGGTGCTCGAGGAGATCGCGGCCGTCTGGTCGAGTGTCGCGGTCGGGGTGTCCGTGCACGCGCTCTCCTGCTTCGGCCTTGCGACATACGGCACGACGGCGCAGAAGCAGGAGTGGCTGCCCGGCATGCTGGGAGGCGAGCTGCTCGGCGCGTACTGCCTGTCCGAGCCGCACGCCGGCTCCGACCCTGCGGCCATGCGCACCCGTGCCGTCCGCGACGGCGACCACTATGTGCTGCAGGGCGCCAAGGCATGGACCACGCACGGCGGTCACGCGGACTTCTACACCGTGATGGCCCGTACGTCGGACGACCGCGCGCACGGGATCTCGTGCTTCCTGGTACCGGCGGACACCCCCGGCCTCACCGCCGACCCGCCCGAGCACAAGATGGGCCTGACCGGATCCGCCACCGCCACCATGCGGTTGGACGGCGTCCGCGTTCCCGTCCACCGCCGCATCGGCGAGGAGGGGCAGGGGCTGCAGATCGCTCTCGCCTCGCTGGACTCCGGCAGGCTGGGCATCGCCGCCGTTGCCACGGGACTGGCCCAGGGCGCCTTCGACCACGCCGTCCGTTACGCGCAGGAGCGGGAGACCTTCGGCAAACCGATCATCGAACATCAAGGCCTGGGATTCGTATTGGCCGACATGGCCGCCGCGATCGAGTCCGCGCGGGCCACCACTTTGTCCGCCGCGCGGTTGAAGGACCAGGGCCTGCCCTTCACCCGTGAGGCGTCCATAGCCAAACTGGTGGCCACCGACAACGCGATGAAGGTCACCACGGACGCCGTGCAGGTACTCGGTGGCTACGGCTACACCCGTGACTTCCCCGTCGAGCGCCATATGCGCGAGGCCAAGGTCATGCAGATCTTCGAGGGCACGAATCAGATCCAGCGCATGGTCATCAGCCGCGCGCTGAAGCAACCCGCAAGAGGAACCATCACCGTGCTCGGCAAGCAGAACTGAACCGCTCCGGCGACCGCGCCGGAGCGGTTCAGCCGCCGTACGGATGGATGGACCGCTGGCGCCGGCCACGCAGGCCCTCCAGGACCGCGCCGAGGGCCAGGGACTGAACCAGGGCGGAAACGATGATCCCGCCGACGAAGAACCATGTCGGCATCTCCATGCCCCACACCGCGTCGCCGATCGGCAGGACGAAGAAGAGGACAGGGCAGGTGAAGAACGCCGGCCACACCCAGATGAGCGAGTCGCCACCGTTCTGCGACCACAGCGGTTCGCTCGCGGCGACCCCGACGGCGGCGCCGACAAGGCCGAGATAGACCGCCGAGGCGGGGTTGGTGAACATCAGGCGCACGAGGGTGTGCATCGGTCGGTTCTTCATCGGTTCTCCCCCGTTGGTTGTCGTGTACCCCCATGGTCGGGCGGAACCGTGGCCGCGTCGTGAGTATGCGTACTCACCAGTATGCGTTCTCAGCTCATCCTTGCTTCAACAGGGCAAGGGCCAGGCCTTCTGCGGCCTCCTTGTCGAGAGGGGCATGCCCGAGCAGGAAGCGGTACCAGTAGAGGCCGTACACCTGGTCGACCATCAGGTCGAGATCGGCGTCTGCGGGAAGCTCGCCCCGCTCCTGGCCGCGGGCCAGCACCTCCCGCAGAGCGGCGCGCCGCGCGGCCGTGAACGCCCGCATCAGCTCGGCAAGGTGCTGGTCGCGCGCCGCCTCGCGGACGAGCGTGCGCAACGCTGAGGCCGTCTGCGGGCTGCGGGCGCCCTCGAAGGTCGCCGTGACGATCGCGCGCAGGTCGTCGCGGAGCGTGCCGGTGTCCGGAGTGGGGACGTCCTGGTCCGCCCTGTCGATGAGCGCGTCCAGCAGAACGGCGCCCTTGGACGGCCACCAGCGGTAGAGGGTCTGCTTTCCGACGCCGGCCTCGCGCGCGATGGTCTCGACGGTGACGGGGGCGCCGTCGGATTCGGAGAGAAGGCGGAGCGCGGCGTCCAGGACGGCCCGGCGCACCGCCTCGTTGCGTCGGCGACCGGTGTGGGGCCGTGGCTGCATGCCGTCCGTGTCATCCATGCCGTCCATCCTTCCTCGGAATCCTGAATCTTCTTGACGAGACTAGCGGTCTCGGTAACACTTTTATCGAGACCAGCAGTCTCGTCAATGTGCCGAGGCTGCGGCCGGCACTGCGTACACGCCATGAACCACGGGAACTTCGTTGAACGAGGACACAGACATGACTGCTCACAGCACCTCAGGCGCCCTGGCCGGCCGACGAGTCGTCGTCATGGGCGGCAGCTCCGGCATCGGTGAGGCCTCGGCCGCACGCTTCGCGGCGGACGGCGCCGACGTGGTCATCACCGCACGCAACCAGGACCGACTGGACAAGGCCGTCGAGCGGATCGGCAGCCGCGTGACGGCGCACCGCATGGACGGTTCTGTTCCCGCGGACGTCGACGCCTTCTTCGAGGACTCCGGCCCGGTGGACCATCTCGTACTGGCGCTGAGCGGCTCCGCGGGCGGCGGACCGTTCGCCGAACTGGATCTGAAGGACCTGGCTGCCGGGTTCGACGGAAAGTTCTGGCCGTATGTGCGCATCCTGCAGGCCGCCCTGCCGCGGCTGCGCGAGGGCGCGTCGGTGACGCTCGTGACCGCGGCCTCCGCCCGCGCGGCCTTCCCCGGCACGGCCGGACTCGCCGCTGTCAACGGCGCGCTGGAGGCGATGGTGGCACCCCTCGCCGCGGAACTCGCGCCGCTGCGGGTCAACGCCGTTTCGCCGGGCGTCGTCGACACCGCGTGGTGGGACCACGTGCCGGCCGAAGAGCGCCGGGCACTCTTCGACGGGATGGCTGCCATCACCCCTGTGGGCCGCGTCGGCCGGCCCGAAGACATCGCCCAGGCCGTTCACGCCCTGGCCACCAACGCATTCATCACCGGTGTCGTCCTGGACTGCACCGGCGGAGGGAACCTCCCCATGGGCCGCTAGTTCGCTGGCCATGCCAGGACGAGGACGTACGCGATATCGCGTGGTGGCGGTGGTGGCCCTGTTCAGCGACCAGCCACCGTAACGGCACGCACCACCGTCAGATCCTCCTCCTGGCTTGCCACCAGCGCGAAGGAGAACCTGTCGGCTTCCAGGCAGAGCTCGACGTAGTCCCGGTGAACTCCCTGATATCCACGCCGCAGTCCGTCGGCAAGATCGGCTGCCGCTCGGGAAGCACTTGCACGGTGGAGATACGGGGCGACCTCGACATCACGACCCATGGCGCGTTGGCTGATGTACTGGGCGCACGCCAGGTCCTCCTCGGCATGCCCGTCCTCGCCGGTGACAACGAACGTCACCGAACCAGCACCCTGGGTCCGCAGGAACCGCGTTGTCGCGCCCGCCACCACGAAACTCGCGCACAGGACCAGCGGTGCGCTCGCGACAGCCAGGGCGCCCACAGTTCCCGCCGTTGTCTTCTGCACCACCGTGCGACCGGTCAGATCGGCCGACGCGATCAGGCCCGGTGAGTTCACCGCGTCGAAGCCGTCTGCCGGAGGGCCGTCCTTCAAGGCCGGCCAGCCCGAACGGCCCTGCTTCAGGGCCAGGGCTTCACTCTCCGACGAAGCCAGGCCGATCTTCTCGGCACCGCGCGCAAAGGCCCAGGCGGCCACGGTGAAAGCGCGCATCACGTCGACCACGATCGCCACAGGAGGAGTCTCGGCCAACTCTCGGATGCCAACGAAGTGATGCTTCATTCGGCCATTGTTGCGTGGCCCGGAAACGGCGAAGCGGGACTCACCTCGGAAACTCGCCCGCCCATGCGTCACTGTGTTCCGCGATCCCGTGCATGAAGGCACGGTCGGGGAAGTCCCCGTCGAGCAGCCGCAGCGGACCCACCGTCAGTGACAGTCGCTGGGCGAGCTGATGGGGCGGGCCTGTGCCGCCGCGGGGAAGCCGGGGATGACCATCTCGCTGGAGATGCAGTACCACCGGCACTCCACAGCCTTGGTGACAGCGGACGGCGTCTTCGTCTCACCAGCCCCCGGCCGTATCCGTGCGCTCTTCCCCAGCCTGCGAGAGACGGCGTGACGCACTGAGATATGAACGGGGGTATGCCGTTGCTGATGCTGGATCTCGACAACACTCTGGTCGACCGCGATGCGGCCTTCCGCGCCGCCGTCGAGGCGTTCCTGGCCGACCAGGGTCTGCCCGACACCGACCTTCCGTGGGTGATGACCGTCGACGCGAGCGGTTACACCGCCCGCCATGATGTCGCCGTGGCCATGGCCGACCGATACGGAGCCGCGGTGTCGGCGACAGCCATCGACGCCCTGCTGGACACCGGCGCCGCCGACCGCGTCGTGCTGGCGCGGTCTGCGCGTGAGGCCCTGGAGCAGGCACGGGCTGACGGATGGACCTGTGTGATCGTGACCAACGGACGTATCGCGCAGCAGGAAGCGAAGATCTGCAACACCGGACTCGACCGGCTCGTCCACGGCTGGGTGATCTCCGAGGCGGTCGGCCGCAAGAAGCCCGAACCGGAGATCTTCCAAGCGGCCGCGCACGCCGTCGGAGTCGCCCTCCCCGGCGCCTGGGTCATCGGTGATTCACCGCATGCCGATATTGCGGGAGCGCACGCGCTCGGCCTTCGAAGCGTGTGGGTCTCGGACGGCCGGTCTTGGACCCAGCAGGGTTACCAGCCCACCCACGTCGTCGACGACGTCGCCTCCGCAGTGGATCACATCCTCAAGTTCCGGGACGGCACGGAATCGTGAAACGGGGGTGTGCGTGAGCACCGAACTGGGTTCCGCAGTAGTCCTGATCAGCGGTGTGATGGCTGCGGGGAAGTCCACCGTGGCCGAACTTCTGGCCGGGCGGTTGCGGCGCGCCGCCCATGTGCGTGGCGACGTCTTCCGGCGGATGGTGGTATCCGGCCGGGAGGAGCTGCTGCCCGAGGAGACCGCCGAGGCCAGGGCCCAGCTGGAACTGCGCCACCGGCTCGGGGCGCTCGTGGCCGACGAATACGCACGTCACGGATGGACCGCGGTCGTTCAGGACGTCGTCCTGGGGGAAGACCTCAGCCGGTATGTCGCCAGGGTCCGCACGCGCCCTCTCTACGTCGTCGTTCTGGCTCCCTCCGCCGCCGCTGTGCAGACCAGAGAAGCCGAGCGCCCGAAGACCGGGTACGGCGTCTGGACGGTCGACGCTCTCGACCACGCCCTGCGCGTGGAGACTCCGCGGATCGGGCTCTGGCTGGACACCTCGGACCAGACACCGGAGCAGACGGTTTCCGCGATCCTCGGTGATCTGCCTGCCGCCCGCGTGGAGCCGGGCTGACCTGGGCCCCCGGTGGTAGTCCGTGGCGGCTCAGATCACCAGTGCCGCGAGTTGTCGCGCGCATTCCCGCAACCTGTCGACCAGCGCACCGTCCGGTTCTCCGGGCCGGGTGAGCGCGCCGATCCGGTCGGGAGAGCCGCACACCGCGAGCCCGGCTGCCAGGCGGCCCGTCGTCTCGCTGTGGACGGGCACGGCCAGGCAGGCATGGAGCGGATCGAGCTCGCACCGCTGCATGGCGACGCCGTCGCTGCGGACGCGGACGAGTTCGGCGGCGAGGGCCTCGGGCGTGGTGATGGTGTGCCGTGTCAGCGCGGGCAACTGGGCGGGCACGGCGTGTGCGTCGGCGAGGAGAAGTTTGCCGAGAGCCGAAGCATGAGGGTGGCGGGTCAGGAACGCGGCATCGGTGGGCGGGTGATCCGGATCCGGATCGGTGAAGTCGATACGGCCGTCCGCGTATCCCGCCAGATGGACCCCGAACCGTACCCCGTCCCGCAGGCTGGAGACGACGGCATGCGCGGCCGCCGGCACCGCGGGGACAGGACGCGGAGGCGCGAGCTCGGCGACCTTGCGCCCCAGCGCGAAGCCGCGCAGATCGGGCATCCGTACGAGGTATTCCTCCTCGACCAGCAGGTTGAGGAGCCGGTACGTCGTCGCCGATGCCAGCCGCAGCGCGGCGGAGATCTCTTTGGCAGTGACACCGGGACCGGCTGCCGCCACGTGCTGCAGCACGGCGAGTGCACTGCGTATGGCGCGTGGCTGGCGCCCGCTCAGGGCGATCGTGTCACCGCTCACCGCTCACCGCTCACCGCGCATGCCGGCCGTCGGAGGGAGCAGGCCCGGTATCCGAGATCTCACCGGGCACGAGGGGTGTGTCGGCCGGCAGGAGGCGTGCGTCGGCCGATGAGTGCGCGGCACGGCCGCGCAGGTCGAGGAGGTCGATCGGCCCGTGCAGGATGTCGGCCGCGCTCGTCTCGTCGTACACACCGATCGCCCCGACCCGCTCCGGATCACGTCGGCGGGCCAGCAGGAACCAGACCCAGCCCGCGCCCATCAGCAGGGCGAAGAGGCACGGCGGCAGCGCATTGCCCGCGGACACGTTCCGCTGGGTGTGGGCGCCGAGTACCAGCAGCAAGGACGGCACACAGACCGCGGCCGCGGCCACGGGTGCGCGCGTGAGCTCGCCTATGCGGTGGAGAAAGACGGGTGCGGCCAGGCACACCAGGGCGTAGGCCGCGAGGAACCCGTAGGTGCACAGGTTCAGCAACACGGCGAAGACGGTGCGCGGTTCCAGACCGGAGGCGAGCAGAGCGAGGGGCACCAGGACCAGGACGGGCAGCCCCAGCAGGACCGCGATGTGCGGGGTGCCGTGGGTGGGATGCGTGCTGCCCAGCCGCCGCGGCGTCATGCGTTCGCGCCCCATGGAGAACAGCAGGCGTACCAGGGCGGTGCCCGAGGCCATGGAGCAGGCGAAGAACGAGATGGCGATGCCCAGGTCGAGCAGGACGGGCAGCCGCGTCGCGGTGTGGTGGCCGGGGTCGTCGAGCGGGGACAGCACGCCGTCCCTCACCGCCGCCAGCACCTGGGTGTAGGTCGCCAGCAGATACAGGGCGGCGGAGCACACGACAGTCCACCGAACGGCGCGTCCCACGACGAGAAACGGCCGACGGGCCTCCGCACCGAGCACGGTCGCGCTCTCGAACCCGATGAACGCGCCGAACGCCGGCAAGGCCCCCGCGACGACCGAGGCGACCGCCCCCGGGCTCGATGAGGGCGGCGCCAGTTGCCGCATGTCGGGATGCAGGCCGTGGCGTGCGAGGAGCACGGCGAAGAACGCCAGGGCCAGGACGATCGACGCGGCCTCCAGGCAGAGCGCAAGACCGGCGGACAACCGGACCCCTCGCACGAGGAAGTACGCGGTGACGGTGCCCGCCGCCAACAGTGCCAGTACGACGGGCAGTTCCGGCGGGCCGGCCGTCAGACCCAGCCGGGCGAACAACTGCCCTGCATACAGTCCGGCGCCGGTCAGGGCGGCCATCGTCAGCACGCCGTAGCCGATCAGCAGGGCGCATCCGCAGACGAAGGCCGCGGCCGGGCCCAGGCCCTTGGCGGTGAAGCTGTACAGGGCGCCGGGCGCGGCCATACGGATCGAGAAAGTGCGTACGCACGAGGTGACCAGCAGCGCCAGCAGCGCGGCGAGCGCCACCGACCACAGCGCGGAGGTGCCCGCCTGGGCCGTGACCAGGGCCGGCGTGGCGGCCATCGCGGCGGCCGGGGCGACGGCCGAGACGGACTGGGCGAGCACCGGCAGCGGCCCGAGAGAGCGCCGGTCGAGGCCTGCGACGGGGGAGTGGTCGCGCAGCGGCGGGGGCGAAGAGGCCTGTGTGGCTGTGCTGGTGGCGCTCATCGCCGTCCTCTCTGGATCCTGTCCGGCCCGGCGCCCTCCCTGCTCCTGTGCGCCGACCGGCACGGTAGGGGCGGTGTGTTTCAGCTATGTGATCAATGGATCGCGAGGGTGTGTTCCCGAACGGGAAAACCCGCGCCGGACGTTCCCGTTCGGCATGCCGTGGTCCGTGACGGAGGTGTGACGGACCGGCAATCGGAGGCGTTGAGACTGCCGCGCAGGCCAACTCCCGCTGATTTCCGCCGATCACCCTGGAGGCACCGTGAGCAGTACTGCGAGTCCACCCCCGGCAGCCGCCGCCACCGAAGGCGGTGTCGCGGTGCGCCCGGGGCTGCGCGGCTCTCTCGGCACCGCTTCGATCGTCCTGATGGTCCTGGCGGCCGCCGCGCCGCTGACCGTCGTGGGCGGAGCCGTCCCCCTGGGCATCGCCCTGGGCAACGGCCCTGCGTATCCGGCCTCGTTCGCCGTCTGCTGCGTGGTGCTGCTGCTCTTCGCGGTCGGTTTCTGCGCGATGGCGCGACATGTGCGTCAGGCCGGAGCGTTCTACGCGTACGTCGACACGGGTCTCGGCCGGCGCGCCGGACTCGGCTCCGCGTTCCTCGCGCTGGTCACCTACACCGCGATCCAGGTGTCGGTGTACGGGTACATCGGGGTCGCTCTCGACGGCCTCGTCCAGTCGTACGGCGGGCCGCGCATCCCCTGGTGGGCATGGACCGGAGTCATGATCGCCGTGGTGGGCGTGCTCGGCTACCGGCATGTCGACCTCAGCGGGAAGGTGCTCGGCGCGCTGCTGATCGGCGAGGTCGGCATCGTCCTCGTGCTGGACGCGGTCGTGGTCGCCACTGGCGGTGACCACGGTCTGTCCGCCGCGCTGGTCACCCCCTCGCAGCTCACCTCCGGATCGCCGGGCGTCGCGGTCACCTTCGCCATCGCCGCGTTCATCGGTTTCGAGGCCACGGCCGTCTTCCGCAGTGAGGCCCGCGACCCCGACCGGACCATTCCCCGAGCCACCTATCTGGCCCTCGCGCTCGTGGGCGGTTTCTACACCCTCTCCAGCTGGGCCCTCGTCTCGGCCTGGGGCGACGAGGAGGCGGTGGCCGCCGCCGGGCGCGACCCCGAGGGCATGCTGATGGCGACCGTGAGCCGCTACCTCGGGCCGTTCGCCGAACACGTCACCCAGGCACTGTTCGTGACGAGTCTCTTCGCCTGTGTGCTGTCCTTCCATCACGTCATCGCCCGCTATCTGCACTCGCTCGCCGAGCGCGAGGCCCTGCCCGCACCGCTCGGACGCGCCCACCCTCGCCACCACTCGCCGCACGTGGCGTCCCTGGTGCAGACGGCGAGCGCCGGCGCCCTGATCGTCGTGTTCACCCTCGCCGGGATGGACCCCATCACCCAGATCTTCACCTGGATGGCCGGAGTGGCAACCGCGGGAGTCGATGTTCTGATGCTGCTCACGTGCCTCGCGGTACTGGTGTTCTTCCACCGCACGGGCATCGACTCCCGTCCCTGGCACACCCGCTGGGCGCCTGCCCTCGGCGGCCTGGGACTGGCCGCGCTGCTCACCCTGACGGTCCTCAACTTCCCGCTGCTGATCGGCGGTTCCAGCGTCCTCGCCGCGGTGCTGCTCGGCGTGCCGGCCGCGTCCTTCGTGGTCGGTGTCGCACGCGAACGCCGGCGCGCTGGCGGCGAGGTTCCCCTGCCCGCCTGACAGCGCGGGCCCTCCCCGTTCCTTCTGTCCCTTTCTCCCTGACCACCTGCACATCCAGAGATCCAGGAGCGCACCCATGACCGTGACCGACAGCGCCGCCCCCGCCGCTGCAGCAGACCTCACCGTGCCCCCGCCCGCGCACCCCCTCGCCCTGCTCACCGCCGACGAGATACGTGCCGCGCGCGCCGTCCTGGACGCGGCCGGGCACCTCGGCGGTGACGTGCGTTTCGTCTCCGTGGTGCCCGAAGAGCCGGTCAAGGCCGAGTTGCTCGCCTTCACCCCCGGCGGCCCAGTGGACCGGCGGCTGCGGATCCTGCTCCTCGACCGGGCGAACAGCGCCTCGTACGACGTGATCGTTTCCGTCACCCGTGGTGCCGTGGACCGCTTCGACACGATCGACACCGCGGCGTCCGGTCAACTCCCCATTCTCGACGAGGAGTTCGAGACAGTTCAGCAGATCCTCGACGCCGACGAAACCTGGCGCGAGGCGCTGGCCCGCCGGGGACTGGATGCCTCCACGGTGCGAGCGGTCCCGCTCTCCGCAGGTCACTACGGCTACGAGGCCGAGGCGGGCCGCCGAATCGTCCGCAGCTTCGGATTCCATCAGGACCACGAGCAGGACCACCCCTGGGCCCACCCGGTCGACGGCCTGGTCGCGTACGTCGACCTGACCGCACGCACCGTGCTGCAGGTCGTCGACGACGAGCTGGTCCCCGTACCTCAGGAACCGGGCAACTTCCAGGACCCCGCGTACACGGGACCGGCCCGAAGCACACTCAAGCCCATCGAGATCACCCAGCCCGAGGGCGTCAGCTTCACCGTCGAGGACGGGGTCGTCCGCTGGGAGAACTGGACGCTGCGGCTCGGCTTCAACGTCCGCGAGGGTCTGACGCTCCACCAGATCGGCTTCCACGACCGGGCGAAGGGCCGCGACCGGTCCGTCGTGCACCGGGCCTCGATCGCCGAAATGGTCGTCCCGTACGCCGATCCGTCGCCGGTGCGCTTCTGGCAGAACTACTTCGACCAGGGCGAATACCTCTTCGGCCGCTACACCAACTCCCTGGAGCTCGGCTGCGACTGCCTGGGGGAGATCCACTACACGGACGTCGTCGTCGCCGACGAGCAGGGTGAGCCGCGGACCATCCGCAACGCGATCTGCATGCACGAGGAGGACTACGGCGTGCTGTGGAAGCACTCCGACCTCTTCGCAGGCTCGAACGAGACCCGCCGCCAGCGCCGCCTGGTGATCTCGTTCTTCACCACCGTCGGGAACTACGACTACGGCTTCTACTGGTACCTCTACCTGGACGGCACCATCGAGTGCGAGTCCAAGGCCACCGGCGTCGTCTTCACATCCGGCTATCCGGAGCAGGGGCGGGAGTTCGCTACCGAGATCGCCCCCGGCCTTGGCGCCCCCTTCCACCAGCACCTCTTCTCCGCCCGGCTGGACATGGCCGTCGACGGGCAGTTCAACGCCGTCGACGAGATCGACGCCGTACGCGTGCCCGTGAGCGACAAGAACCCGCACGGCAACGCCTTCGGACGGCAGGCCACCCGCCTGCGCAGCGAGCAGGAGGCGCAGCGGCAGGCCGACGGCAGCCGGGGCCGGGTCTGGCACGTGGTCAACCCGGAGGTCACCAACCGCCTCGGGCAGCCGGTGGGTTACGCACTCGTCCCGGAGGGTCTGCCGACACTGCTCGCCGACGACTCGGCGTCCGTCACATCCCGGGCGGCCTTCGCGACCCGCCATCTGTGGGTGACCCGCCATGCCGACGACGAGCGCTACCCGGCGGGCGACCTGGTCAACCAGCACCCGGGCGGCGCGGGACTGCCCGCCTGGACGGCCGCCGACCGGAGCGTCGACGGCGAGGACATCGTGCTGTGGCACACCTTCGGCCTCACCCACTTCCCGCGCCCCGAGGACTGGCCGGTCATGCCGGTCGACTACGCCGGCTTCGCCCTCAAGCCCGTCGGCTTCTTCGACCGCAACCCCACCCTGGACGTGCCGCGCAGCAGCAACGGGGGCCATTGCCAGAGCGGCGAGCAGGCGTCGACGTGCCACTGACGCACACGGTGGTGCACGGCGCAATGGGCCACAGTTCAGCGATGCACGTGCTGCACGGATCGGTGCTGCACACCGCGCTGATGGTGGCCATGGCCGTACTCGGTACGGTCTGCGCCCTGGCCGCACTCCGGTCCGGGCGGCGCGGCGACGCCGCCCGGTGCCGACTGCCCCACCTCGTCATGGGGACCGTCATGGCCGCTGTCTGCCTGCCGCACGCCGGTGCCGTCGTGCCCTGGGTGGGCGCGGCGGCACTGGCCGCGGCGGCGGTGTGGTCGACGCGGCCGGCAGCCCGCCCGGCCACCGTCAGCTGGTACACCTGCGCCGACCTGGTTGCTTGCGCTGTGCTGCTGGCCCTGACCGCGTGGGCGGCATCCGCGTCCGCGGTCCCGGCCGGCCACACCGCGCTTCCCGGGGCGGCCATGCCGGTCACCGTCGCTGTCACGCTGGCCTGGGCGGGTGCACGCGCGGCCCTGTTCGCAGGCACCTTGCCGCCCCGTACGGCAGACCGGGATCCATGGGGAGTACGGCTCGCCAGGCTGGGCGGGCCTGTCATGGTGCCGCTGATGGGCGTGATGGCACTGACAGCCTGAGTCCCTTTGCGACCGATCAGTTGAAGCGCAGATCGGAGAGCTGCCTCTGGAACGCAGTGCTGTCGTCATCGGGCGCTTCATCGGTTGCCCTGGCGGCCATGAGGGCGGCCATCTCCCCGCCTGCCCGTCGTATGCGTGCGGGCAGGCCCTCCGTGTGCGCGTCACTGGCGGATCCCCAGTCCTCGGACGCGGCGTACACCGCGGTCGGGACGACGGCGGCGCGCAGATAGGCGAAGAGGGGACGCAGCGCGTGCTCCAGCACCAGCGAGTGCCGGGCCGTGCCACCGGTCGCCGCGATGAGTACGGGCTTGCCGGTGAGGGCGTCGGGATCGATCAGGTCGAAGAAGGATTTGAACAGCCCGCTGTACGACGCGGAGAACACCGGCGTCACGGCGATCAGGCCGTCGGCGCGGGTGACCGCTTCGATCGTGGTGGCCAGCTGTGGCGGTGGGAAACCGGTCACGAGGTTGTTGGCGATGGGGACGGCCAGGGCGCGCAGTTCGACCACCTCCACGTCCACATCGTGCTCCTGGGCCACGAGCTTCTCGCGGACCGCTTCGGTGAGCCGGTCGGCGAGCAGCCGTGTCGAGGACGGGACGCTCAGCCCTGCCGAGACGATGACGAGTTTCATGCCGCGGACACCTCTTCCGATGCGGAGGTGGCCGTGAGCAGGGACTGGTGGGTCGGCGCGTCCGGCACCCCGGCCGACCGCCCTGCGGCGAACTCCTTGCGCAGTACTGGCACGACCTCCTCGCCGAGCATGTCGAGTTGCTCGAGGACGGTCTTGAGCGGCAGCCCGGCGTGGTCCATCAGGAACAGCTGGCGCTGGTAGTCGCCGGCGTACTCGCGGAAGGTCAGCGTCCGCTCGATGACCTGCTGCGGGGAGCCGACTGTGAGCGGTGTCTGCTCGGTGAAGTCCTCGAGCGAGGGGCCGTGGCCGTAGACGGGCGCGTTGTCGAAGTAGGGCCGGAACTCGCGTACGGCGTCCTGGGAGTTCTTCCGCATGAACACCTGACCGCCGAGGCCGACGATGGCCTGCTCGGGGGTGCCGTGGCCGTAGTGCGCGTACCGCTCCCGGTACAGCTCGACCATCCGCTTGGTGTGGTCGGGCGGCCAGAAGATGTTGTTGTGGAAGAAGCCGTCGCCGTAGTACGCGGCTTGTTCGGCGATCTCCGGGGAGCGGATGGAGCCGTGCCAGACGAACGGCGGCACGCCGTCCAGTGGGCGGGGCGTGGACGTGAATCCCTGAAGCGGCGTACGGAACGTGCCCTCCCAGTTGACGACGTCCTCGCGCCATAGCCGGTGCAGCAGGCCGTAGTTCTCGATGGCGAGGTTGATGCCCTCCCGGATGTCCTGCCCGAACCACGGGTAGACGGGACCGGTGTTGCCGCGCCCCATGATGAGGTCGACGCGTCCGTCGGCGAGGTGCTGGAGCATGGCGAAGTCCTCGGCGATCTTCACCGGGTCATTGGTGGTGATGAGGGTGGTGGCGGTGGAGAGAATCAGCCTCTCGGTCCGCGCGGCGATGTAGCCGAGCATGGTGGTCGGCGACGAGGGCACGAACGGCGGGTTGTGGTGCTCGCCGGTCGCGAAGACGTCCAGGCCGGCCTCCTCGGCCTTGAGCGCGATGGCGACCATGGCCTTGATGCGCTCGCGCTCGGTCGGCGTGCGACCCGTGGTCGGGTCCGGTGTGACGTCGCCGACGCTGAAGATCCCGAACTGCAAGACTTGCTCCGTTCACCAGGTGATCGAGTGGTCCTCGAACGGTAGGAGGCCGACGCGGAGCCGGGATGACTGTGCGTGCACGGCGAGGGGCCTTACAGCGCCCTTTCTCACCACGGTCGCCGTCAGGTGAGGTGCTCAGGGGCAGCTGGGTGACGTCGGCGTGCTGGATCTCGCCGTTGGGTGTCGTACCGGCCACGACCTGCCGGTACGACGCCAACAGCACCATCTCCTCGCGGGACAGCGGCCGGGTCGGGTCAGGCGCGGACCAACGGGGTGTCGATCAGATGCTCGGCGAGGAACCACGCCTGCAGTTCCCCGGTCCTGATCACCTGAGAGACCAGCAGGTCGTTGGTGCCGTCGTCGCCCAGTTCTGCCGTCCGGGCGGCGGCGTCGTGCGCGTCGACGAGGATGGCCTCGTGGGCCTCCAGCAGCCGTGACAGCATCACCGGCACCTCCTCGACTCCGTCCGGAGGGCGGGGAATCGACGTGATCTCGGCGACGTGCCGGGGGTCGCCCACCGCGACGCCGCCCAGCGACTGGACGCGTTCGGCGATGGTGTCGACGAGTTCGAGCTGTTCCCCGGCGTGCTTGTCCAGGACCAGGTGCAGTTGGTAGAAGGTCGCGCCGCGCACCAGCCAGTGGTGCTTCTTGTAGAGGCCGTAGAGGATCTGCGTGTCCGCCAGGACCTTGTTCAGGCGCTGGCTGGAGTACATGCGTGCCTCGTAGGACAGGCCGACCGGGAACTGCTTGACGGTGCCGAACTCCTGGATCACCTCGCCCTTCTGGTGCAGCCACGGCTGGCTGCTGCTCACGGGCTGGGAACTGCTGGTCATGGTCCGCCTCCTGCGGTGCCGTGCGGTGCGTACCCGGGTGACGCTAGGTGCCCGGCCGGGGGACGGGTTGCCCAGCAGCGCATGCCGCGGTGCTCGACAGCGCACTGCGCACGGTGTTGCGCGCCCGTCGTTCGCTCTCGGGCAACCATCCGTGCGCTCACGCGCACGGGCCTTCGTCCGGCCGGTCTAGCCTCGGCGGGACAGCCCACGCCCGTGGAGCCGGGGGGACGAGGAGAGGCAGGAATGAGCGCGAACGAGCAGGTGGATGTGGTGGTCGTCGGGCTGGGGCCGGGTGGCGAGTACGTCGTGGGCACGCTGGCCGAGGCCGGACTCGATGTGGTGGGGGTCGAGTCGGAACTCGTGGGAGGCGAGTGTCCCTACTGGGGGTGCGTGCCCAGCAAGATGATGATCCGGGCCGGGAACCTGCTGGCCGAAGCGGGCCGGGTGACCGCCCTCGCAGGCGAAGCGGCCGTGACTCCGGACTGGGCCAAGGTCGCCGGGCGTATCCGTGGCGAGGCCACCGACGACTGGAACGACCAGGTGGCCGCCGACCGGCTCGCGGCCAAGGGCGGTCGGCTCGTCCGGGGAACGGGGCGCCTCTCCGGGCCGCGCCGGGTGACGGTCGGCGACCGCACGTTCGAGGCACGGCGCGGTGTCGTGCTGGCCACCGGCACCAGGCCCAGGATCCCCCCGGTGCCGGGGCTCGAGGGAACGCCGTACTGGACCAACCGCGACGCCATGGCGGCCAAGGAGCTGCCTGAGTCCATGGTCGTTCTCGGCGGAGGCGCCATCGGTGTCGAACTCGCGCAGGTCTTCGCCCGCTTCAAGTGCGCGGTGACGCTGATCGAGGGGCAGGACCGGCTGCTGTCGCAGGAGGAACCGGAAGCCGGGGAACTGGCTGCCGAGGCTCTGCGGGCGGACGGCGTCACCGTGCTCACGGGTGCTCGGGCGCGCCAGACCGGCCATGACGGCACCGGGTTCACCGTACGGCTGGAGGGGGACGCGGAGCCGCTGCATGCCGAACGGCTTCTGGTCGCCACCGGGCGCCACGCCGACCTGGCCGCGCTGGCCGTCGACACGGTGGGGCTCGATCCGACGGCGGGAGCCGTGCACACGGACGGGCAGCTGCGGGCCGGCGACGGGCTGTGGGCGGTCGGCGACATCACCGGCCGTGGCGCCTTCACCCATGTGTCGATGTACCAGGCGCAGATCGCCGTCCGGGACATCCTCGGGCGTCCCGGCCCCGACGCCGACTACCGGGCGCTTCCCCGCGTCACGTTCACCGATCCGGAGATCGGAGCCGTGGGACTGACGGAGCGCCAGGCACGGGAGCGGGGGCTGCGGGTGCGCACCAGCACGCTGACCATCGCATCCTCCACGCGAGGCTGGATCCACGGACCCGGCAACGAGGGGTTCGTCAAGCTCGTCGAGGACGCCGACCGGGGTGTGCTGATCGGCGCCACCTCGGCAGGTCCGGCGGGCGGCGAGGTGCTGTACGGGCTGAACGTGGCCGTCCACGCAGAGGTACCGGTCTCCCGGCTCAAGCACATGATCTACACGTACCCCACCTTCCACCGCACGGTCGAGCCCGCGTTCGGAGCCCTCCGCTGAGCCGCCCCACGATCGCCCTCGCGGCCCCGGCGCCCAGGCGATGGCGCACCATGCCGGGCCGCGACCCCGGCGAGCCGCACAGGTCCGCCACCTCGCTGGAACTCCTCTTCGACCTGTGCTTCGTCATCGCCGTGGCTCAGGCGTCCGGGAGCCTGCGCGCGGCGCTGACCGACGGCGACTACGCCACCGGTGCCCTGCGCTACGCGCTGGTCTTCTTCACCATCTGGTGGGCGTGGATGAACTTCACCTGGTTCGCCTCCGCCTACGACCCCGACGACGTCCCGTACCGGTTGACGGTGCTGGTCCAGATCACGGGGTCGCTCGTGCTCGCCGCCGGGGTTCCCCGCGCGTTCCAAGAGGGTGATCTGCGGGTCATCACCATCGGATACGTCGTGCTGCGCACGGCGTTGGCCGCGCTGTGGCTGCGCGCCGCGTTGTCCGATCCCGCCCGTCGGGCGACCACCTTGCGCTTCGCTCTCGGAGTGACGGTCTGCCAGGTCTGCTGGGTCGGGCTGCTCTGGCTCCCGGCCTCGGTGCGGTTGCCGGGCATCGTCGTGATGATCGTCGCCGAGCTCTCCGTCCCGGTGTGGGCGCAGTCCGCCGGGATGACCCCTTGGCATCCGCGCCACATCGCCGAACGCTACGAACTGTTCACCCTCATCGTTCTCGGAGAGTCCGTCGCGGCCGCCACCGTCGCCGTCCGGAGCGCCTTCGACCGGCACCACGGCACCGGTTCGCTGTACGCGGTGGCAGCCGGCGGTCTGCTCATGGTCTACGCCATGTGGTGGCTGTACTTCGACAGGCCCGCCGAGGCGCTGCTCGCGACGACGCACCGGGCCCACCGCAGGAGATTCACCTGGGCCTACGGCCACTACCTGATCTTCGCCTCGGCGGCCGCCGAGGGAGCCGGACTTGCCGCGTACGCCGATCACGTCACGCACCACACCGACGCCTGGCCGATCGCTGCCGGCGCGGCGGTCACCGTTCCCGCGGCCGTCTTCCTGATCACGGTCTGGGCCGTACACCTCCGGCCCCACCAGACCACCGCGGCCGAGCGCATTCCGTATCCCGCCGCAGCGGTCGGCATCCTGCTGGCCGCCGGCTCCCCGGCACCCGCCCTGGCCGCCGGCGCGCTGCTGGCGATCCTGGTCGTCGTGGTCTCGGTCCCGCGCCGGTGAGCAGCGGCCGGATCCCGCCCGGCGCGCAACAGCAAGGGCCGCGCGGACGGACGCCGTATGGGGAGTTCGTCCGCGCGGCCGCCTGTGCTGCCGGGTGTCGCGTCAGCTCGTCGCGCGCACGGCGTCACGGATCAGATCCGAGACCTCCTTGGGCCGGGACACGGCGACGGCGTGCGAGGCACCCTCGACCTCGACGATCGTCGCCCCGGCCCGCTTGGCGCCGAAGCGCTGGACCTCGGGGTTGATCGCCTCGTCCGCGCCTGCCACGAGCGCCCAGGAGGGCTTGGTCTTCCACGCGGCGGCCGACGCCGTCTCCGTGAACGCGCCGGCGGCCAGCGGACGCTGCGCCACCGCCAGCACCTTGGTGACGGCGGGCGGCACATCGGCGGCGAAGATGCCGGGGAACGTCTCGGCCTTGATGGTGACCTCGACCGCGGGCTCAGCGCCTTCCACGGGGTACGTCGCTTCCTTGAGGTTGCTGACGAGCGACGAGAGCGGGAAGCGTCCCTGCAATTCGCCCAGGCTCTCGCCCTCTTCGGTGACATAGGCCGCGATGTAGACCAGGCCGACGACGTTCTCCGTGACGCCGGCCACGGAGATCAACGCACCGCCGTAGGAGTGGCCGACCAGCACGACCGGGCCGTCGATCTGCGCGGCCGCGGAGGCGATGTACGCGGCGTCGGCCGCCAGGCCGCGCAGCGGGTTCGGCGGCGCCACCACGGGGATGCCGTCGCCCTGCAGTTCCGCGATGACCCCCGCCCAGCTGGACGCGTCCGCGAACGCTCCGTGCACGAGAACGACTGTGGGGGTGGTGTTGGTGGTCATGTCTGGTTCCTCCGTGGTGTCGGTGAATACGAGGGCGAGTCCGGGGTGTCGGGTCAGTGACCGTGGAGCGCGGTGCGCAGGGTGCCGGCGGCGAGCGAGATGGCGGCCTCGGCGGCGAAGGTCCCCCGCAGGGCGTTGAGCATGACGAAGTCGTGGATGATGCCCTGGAAGCGGACGGCGGTCACCGGGACACCCGCCTCACGCAGCTTGTTGGCGTAGGCCTCGCCCTCGTCGCGCAGCACGTCCGCCTCGCCGGTGATGACCAGCGCCGGCGGCAGCCCGGTGAGCTGCTCGGTGGTGGCCCGCAGCGGCGATGCGGTGATCTCGGCGCGCTCCGCCTCGTCGGTGGTGTACTGGTCCCA